>NZ_FR883118.1:0-25995 GCF_000435115.1 Bacteroides sp. CAG:633
ACTCACCTCTAAGGTTGATATCAGTTTCCAACCAAAATATACAAGTATCTATCTTTTATTTGGCAAGCAAAATAGTTTGGTTTATAACTTTGATAGATATACAATAAACGAGACTAAACTTATATCTATAAGAGGCGGCGAAAGAAAAGAGGTATAAAGAGCAAATACATCGCATCAAAGCATGAGCAATAATAAAACAATAACTCAGCCCACTGATACAGTGACCACTAATATCCACTGAGCAAAATCAGAATACCCCATTCATAAATAGTTAAAAAATATACACAACAATCACACTTCATACCCCAAACTCCTATGCGTTTTATTCTTTCGAAAATTTTATAACTAGCCACAAAAATTTTCCCAGTTAGCAAAAAACTTTTTCCTAACTATAAAAAAATCAAGCATCCAAATATCAATCACCACCAAACACTGAATAATAACAATGCGATAAAAACAAGAGCATTAAAAAAAGATAAAGAGATATTACAAATAATACAAGATCCCAATATACCATGTTTCCGATTGACCAAACATTTTCATCTCCTCTTCAACCCAAATTCCTCAAAAACTTATATATTTGGAAAAAGATTACAATAAAAATTGTATTGTATAAAGAGAAGTAACAGAAAATAAAGGTACTATAGATGGAAAAGGGAACATTGCATTCTTGCCCCGAATTGATTGACTATATCAACCACATCGGATTTCTGCCACTACTACATATGGGCATTCGTGGATGGTCGGCCGAAGAAATAACGGATGAAGATTGCCAGTATACCCGCCTGCCCGATGGCGGATGGGAATGGCCCCTGTGGGAATGGAAAGGTGCTATCCTGCAGGAAAGTGGTTGTGCATACGGTAAGTTTTTCAATCGTAAAGCTGCCTTTATCAGCCGTGAATGGTGGCCTGACTTCTGCAACTACCGTCGAAGCGTTTTCCCTTCCCCCGAAGAGGGAAGCATCGAAGAAGCTATTCTTGATGTTTTAAAGGCAGAAGGAAGCCTTATCACCCGTGAACTTCGCGCTGCATGCGGTTTCACTGGAACTAAAATGCGAAGCCGATTCGACGCCTATCTCGCCCGCCTGGAGATGGGCGGATACATCGTTACACAAGACTTCATCTATCCTCGCGACCGCCACGGACACGAATACGGCTGGGGATGGTCGCTCTTAACCACTCCCGAAGCACTCTTCGGACGAGAAGCTTGCCACCCCAAACGCACCCCACAGGAATCACGCAAACGAATGCTTATCCAGTTAAAAAAAATATTGCCTGAAACTTCACCAAAAGTGTACGACTTCTTGTTGAAATAGTTCCCAAAAGTCAAACAAACCAATAAATTGACTACTTCTACAAGAACAATGTCAGCAAAGGAATGGTCAACACCGAAAGTAAAGTTGTAATAAAAGTTCCCTCGGCCATAATAACCTCCCCTTTAGCATATTGAATACAAAACAGTGTTCCATACGAAGCCACAGGCATAGCTGCCAGCACCACATTAATATTGGCAATAGTATTGTCGACACTGCAAAGACGTGATATGTATAAGATGAACAGAGGAATTAGCATCAAACGCAAAGCCGACATAAGGTAAATGGCTACATTACCGAACATCCGAAGGACAGGTACCCGAGCTATCGACGACCCTATGATGAGCAAGGCTGCAGGTACGGTTACATTGCCCAATAATACAAAAGGTGTGCTGACAACACGGGGAGGCACCCATCCCGTCAGTACAACAAGGATAGAAAGGTACGAAGCAATCATAGCCGGACAATAAAGAGTATGCCAATTGAAACGCATATTGCCCTGGTCACCCGAAATAAAAAGGGTGCCAAAAACAAAAATCAGCAAAGTGCTTGGAAAATTAAGGATACTGGCATAGAATACTGCATTCGGTCCGAAAATAGAAGCAACAATGGGATAACCGATAAAACCAACATTACCGAAAGCCAACATAAAGCTATAAATTCCACGGTCGGCCGCCTTGACAGGCAAATAACGAGGAAGCAGAAAAGCCGCACCTATCAACACCACATAAGTGGCAAACCCCACGAGAAGCAAGGGAACGATGAATGTTTTGTCAGGAAGCGTATCGCCCATCACCGATGAAAGTATCAAGCAAGGACACGTTACATTAATAACCAATCCCGAAAGCTTGCGGTCAAAATCCGCATCCATCATCTTCTTTTTACTCAGATAATAGCCGACGACTACCAGTACGAACAAGATAATCATCTGCGTTACTATTGCATCCATAAATCTTTTTACCTCCTAAAAAACTGGCGCAAAGATACAGATTATAGAATTTGGATATTCTCCACTCGGGCGGAAAATTGATAGCTAATATACTTTCCTCCTCACACTCACTTTACAGAAAAGTCATTAAATACCAGCCTATCCGTATCGTAACCACGCCGACGGAGTTTGTCAAGAAGTTCTTGAAGTACATTATCTGGTAAAGCCGCCTCACGACTCATAATCCAAAGATACTTATCGCTGCTACTTCCTACCAGCACATAACGATAGTCGGGATCGATGTCGAGCACATAATAATCAGCATAAAACCACAGGAAGAACGATACTTTCAACTTGCCCGGATCAGCAGCATCAGGTTGCTTGGCTTTTCCTTTAATCTCTTTGTACTTGCCGTCTTTATAGCCAGCATTCAGCACTTCAATCCGTCCGTTATCGAGCAAAGTATAAGTAGCTGTCACCCGATTCATTCCCTCTTCAAAGCGATGATCATAACGCGCTATCTCGTACCATTTCCCCATAAAACGGGTCACATCGAAAGTTTGCACCGTCCGGTTGTCAATCCCCTTACTTGCAATATCAGAGCCACAACCACTCAATCCTAAGATAGAGCACAAAAGAATCAGAATGTTTTTCATCCGCTTTCAAGTTTATTATGTGTAGAGAAGTCAACAAAAGCGGTAATGTCATACAGCTGCCACCAGCATGTATCACTTACTTCTCTCGTTCTACTCTTCCTATTGACAAAGATAAAACATTGCAGACACACAACCAAACAATCAGCCCTTGAATATTACGCAAACTTTACGTAATTTTGCCAACATCTTTTGTTCAGAAAATGAAAATCTACACATGGAATTGTTAGTATACAAAGCATCCGCCGGGTCAGGAAAAACATTCACCTTGGCCGTCGAGTACATCAAACACCTGATAGCTAACCCAAGAGCCTACCGGCAGATTCTGGCTGTGACCTTTACCAACAAGGCCACTACCGAAATGAAGGAACGTATCTTGCAGCAACTGTACGGTATCTGGCAGGCCGACCCCGCTTCCGATGCCTACCTGAAGCGTATAGAAGAGGACCTCGCACGCCATCACCAGACAGGCATGCCCAAGCCCTGTACAACCAGCGAACTGAGACAACGCGCCGGCATGGCTTTACAGTACATTCTACACGACTATAGCCGCTTCCGCGTAGAAACCATTGACTCCTTTTTCCAGTCCGTCATGCGTAATCTTGCACGCGAGCTGGAACTGAGCCCTAACCTGAATATCGAACTGAACAACAACGAAGTATTGAGCGATGCCGTCGATACCCTTATCGACCAACTCACTCCCACCTCACCCGTATTGGCATGGCTTCTGGCCTACATCGACGAACGTATTGCCGACGACAAACGCTGGAATGTATCTGATGAAATAAAACGATTCGGACGAAACATCTTCGACGAAGGCTACATTGAACGTGGCGAAATGCTACGCCAGAAATTACGCGATCCGCAAGCCGTCAGACTTTATCGCGACGTGCTGCGTGAAATGCTGACAGATGCCCTCGAACAGATGAAAGCTTTCTACGATCAGTTCGTCGACGAACTCGAAGCCCATGCCCTCACCTCCGACGATCTGAAAGGAGGGACACGAAGCATTGGAAGTTATTTCCGTAAATTGCGCGATGGAAAACTGGCCGACAAAGATGTATTGAACACTACCCTGAAAAATTGCCTCGACGACCCGCAAAACTGGGCATCGAAAACATCGACACGAAAAAAAGACATCATCCACTTGGCCGAAAGCAGTCTGATGCCCCTTTTGCGCGACTCAGAAAGACTACGTCCACAACGCAACCAAACAGTAAATAGTTGCCGCCTCTCTCTGCAACATCTCGACAAACTACAGCTGCTAAACCACATAGACGAACAGGTACGTATCCTTAATAAAGAACAGAACCGTTTCCTACTGTCCGACACGAACGCCTTGCTGCATCGACTGTTGGGTGAAGGCGACTCATCATTCGTCTTCGAAAAAATCGGAGCCAGCATACACAATGTAATGATCGATGAATTTCAAGACACCAGTCGGATGCAATGGGACAACTTCCGCATGCTGTTGCTCGAAGGCCTCGCACAAGGTGCCGACAGCCTCATCGTGGGCGATGTCAAACAATCCATTTATCGCTGGCGCAACGGCGACTGGAGCATTCTGAATAACCTTGGCAGTTCTACCAACAAAGACTCTTTTGGTTCCAACCGTTTTCCCATTCGTGTGGAAACGCTGAAAACAAATCGGAGAAGCGAAACCAATATCATCCAGTTCAACAACCATTTCTTCACCCAAGCCGTCGATTATCTGAATGCTCTGCACTTGGACGAACTGCACGAAGAATGCCACCCACTGAAGAATGCCTATGCTGATGTCGCCCAAGAATCACCACGCAGCCTGTCGCGCGGCTATGTAAAGGCCAGTTTCCTTGAACCCGACAACGACCACAACTACACTGAACAGACTTTGATTGCATTAGGCAACGAAGTACGTCATTTACTCGATAGCGGTATACTGCTAAACGACATCACCATATTGGTACGTAAAAACAAAAACATTCCCCTCATTGCCGACTATTTCGATCAGGAACTCCACCTGCCTGTCGTCTCTGACGAAGCTTTTCGTCTTGATGCATCCGTAGCTGTCGGCATGCTGATAGATGCCCTGCGCATCCTGCTCGACCCTGATGACAAAATATCGCAAGCCTCGCTTGCGACAAACTACGCCCAATACGTTGCCACCTCCCCGATTCAATGGCATCAGTTATTCGCTGAGCCTAACTATGGCATATTGCCCGAAGCTTTCTGTGCACACACTGCAGACCTTCGCCTCATGCCTCTATACGAACTGTTAGAAGAACTATACAGCATCCTGCGCCTCAACCTCGTCGCAAAGCAAGATGCCTACCTGTTCTCCTTCTTCGATGCCGTGACACAATATCTGCAAGACAATCCTTCAGACATCGGTCACTTCATCCGCTATTGGGAGGACACACTATGTGCCCAGACAATCCCCAGTGGCGAAGTGGATGGCATACGTATCCTCTCTATTCACAAATCGAAAGGACTTGAATTCCACACCGTGCTCATCCCATTCTGCGACTGGAAACTGGAAAACGAAACCAACAACCAGCTTGTCTGGTGCCAAGCGCCTTCTGCCCCCTACAATGCACTTGACTTGGTTCCCGTTACCTACAGTCCTCTCATGGCTGAATCTGTTTACCGTTCCGACTATCTGGATGAACGCCTTCAGTTATGGGTCGATAACCTGAATCTGTTATACGTAGCTTTCACCCGCCCCGAAAAAAACCTCATCGTATGGAGCAAAAAGGACCAGCGTGGCACTGTAGCCGAATTGCTGGCCAACGCACTTCCTTCCGTAGCCAAAGCCATCGAAGGAAGCCTGTGGGACGAAGAATTCGCTACGTTTGAGAGTGGTTCTCTATGCCCTTCGACCCTATCCGGACAGGAAAATAAGACTTCTGCCAACAAGTTGGCTTTCAGTCCCCATAAACAACCGGTACGCATGGAAAGCCTGAAGCACGACATCGAATTCAGGCAATCCAACCGCTCAGCCGATTTCATTGCCGGCATCGATGAAGAAGAATCTGCACAACGTTTCATCAACCGCGGACGCCTGCTTCACACCCTTTTCTCGGCCATCGAAACCGAAGCCGACATTGACAATGCAATCTCACACCTTGTAGCCGAAGGTGTCATCGGCCACCAAACAACCGCAGACGAAATCAGAGAGCTTACCAGACGTGCCTTCTCCCTACCCGAAGTCAAACAATGGTATTCGGGAGAATGGCGCCTGTTCAACGAGTGCGACATCATCTGGCTTGACAACGGAAAGCTGTTTAACCGCCGTCCCGACCGTGTAATGATGAAAGGAGATGATATCGTGGTGGTTGATTTTAAGTTCGGTAAGCCTAGTAAACGATATAACCGACAGGTTCAAGACTACATGCGCCTGCTGGTACGTATGGGCTACACTGCCTCTCACATAAACGGTTACTTGTGGTATGTAGACATGCAACAAGTAGAAAAGGTAGATTTCGAGAAACAAGAAAAAACAAAAAACGAATAAAATAAAAATTCAGCAAAATGCAAACTTTCCTCCAACTGGTAGCCCACGACCTTTATCATAAGATAGGTAATGACCTGTCACGCACAGCCATTGTCTTCCCCAACAAACGTGCCAGCCTTTTCTTCAACGAATATCTGGCAGCCGAAGCCGACCGTCCCATCTGGTCGCCTTCGTATGTCAGCATCAGCGAATTATTCGGTCAGCTATCCCCCCTGAAACTTGGTGACCCCATTCGCTTGGTATGCGAACTCTACAACATATTCGTCCAAGAAACCCATAGCGACGAAACCCTCGACGACTTCTATTTTTGGGGTGAATTATTGATCAGCGATTTTGATGATGTCGACAAGAACCTTGTAGATGCCGACCGCCTTTTCACCAACTTACAAGACCTGAAAAATCTGATGGACGACTATAGCTTCCTCGATCACGAACAGGAAGAAGCCATCCGCCAATTCTTTCAGAACTTCTCTATCGAAAAACGTACGCTGCTGAAAGAACGTTTCATCTCCCTTTGGGACAAACTGAACGATATTTACCATCATTATCGCGACAGCCTGACCCAACTGGGCATTGCTTACGAAGGAATGATGTATCGCAACGTACTCGAACAACTTACAGCCGACTTCAATGCCGGTATCCCTCTGCTTCCCCGCTACGATCGTTATGTCTTCGTAGGCTTCAACGTATTAAATAAGGTAGAGAAAGCCTTCTTCTCCCTTCTGCAAGAGGCTGGCAAAGCTCTTTTCTACTGGGATTACGACATCTTCTACACCCGTCTGCCTCATGAACAGCAGCCACCCTATACACACGAAGCAGGTGAATTCATCTTGCAAAACCTCAAGATTTTTCCCAATCAGTTACCCGAATCGGTTTTCGACACCTTGCGGAGCAACAAAAAAATACAGTATATCTCCTCTCCCACCGAGAATGCACAGGCACGCTTCATTCCTCAATGGGGTCAAAGCATTGACACTACAAAGAACCTGAAAGAAAACGCCATTGTTCTTTGTAATGAAGCCCTTCTCTTGCCAGTGCTTCACTCGCTCCCGGCAGACATTAAAGACGTCAACGTCACCATGGGATTTCCACTGGCACAAACACCTGTGTACAACTTCATCAACGCCCTTGTCGAACTGCAAACCTCCGGCTATCGCACCGATACGGGCCGCTACACCTACGAAGCTGTGCTTAACGTGTTGAAGCATCCCTACACCCGTCAGTTATCCCCTTCGGCTCCGGCACTCGAATTGTCGCTTACACGCAACAACCGTTTCTATCCTCTTCCTTCCGAACTTAAACAAGATGCTTTTTTGGAGAAGGTATTCACCCCACAAAACGGCATTCAGGCTTTGTGCACCTACCTCATTGACATGATACAGGAAGTAGCTGTTCTCTACCGCCACGAAGACGATTCGTCCGACTTATACAACCAGCTCTACCGCGAATCGCTGTTCAAAGGTTATACTCTTATCAATCGTCTGCTCAGCCTGATCGAAGATGGAGTATTGACTTTACGTCTCGACACCCTGAAACGGTTGCTCAACCGCCTGCTGGTTTCGGCCAACATCCCTTTTCATGGCGAACCTGCCATCGGACTTCAGGTTATGGGAGTACTTGAAACACGTAACCTGGACTTCAAGAACCTGCTTATCCTCTCACTGAACGAAGGCAAGTTGCCCAAAGCCGAAGGCGAATCATCCTTCATCCCCTACAATCTGCGCAAAGCTTTCGGCATGACTACCATCGAACACAAGAATGCTGTCTACGCTTACTATTTTTATCGACTCATTCAACGTGCCGAAAATATCACCCTGCTCTACAATACTTCTTCCGACGGGCTGAACCGGGGAGAAATGTCCCGTTTCATGTTGCAGTTTCTCATCGAATCGCCTCATACTGTTACCCACAGTTACCTCGAAGCAGCTCAATCACCTAAGCAAGGTCGCACCATCCAAATTGATAAAACCGATGAAGTAATGCGTACAATGTACGCCACCTACAACAGCCGTCTCCACCCCGAGCGTCTGCTATCCCCCTCGGCTTTGAACTCTTATCTGGACTGCCGACTGAAGTTTTACTTCCGTTACATAGCCGGCCTTAAAGCACCTGATGAAGTCAATGCCGAAATCAATTCAGCTCTGTTTGGAACTATTTTCCACCGTTCTGCCGAACTGGTATATACCGACCTTACCAGCCACCAGAAGGAAATACATAAAACAGATCTCGAACAATTACTCAAAGACGACGCACGACTGCAAGAGTACGTCAACCGAGCTTTCAAAGAAGAGTTTTTCCATGTACCTCCTCAAGAAAAACCTGAATACAACGGAAGCCAACTCATCCACGCACGGGTTATTGTTTCCTATCTGAAACAACTGCTCAGAAACGACTTGCAATATGCCCCCTTCAGCATGGAAGCAATGGAAAAGACAGTAAAAGAAAGTATCGAGATTGACACCCCCGAAGGAAAACTATCAGTAAATATTGGTGGCACCATTGACCGTATGGATAGCAAGGACGGTACTTTGCGCATTGTTGACTACAAAACAGGAGGCTTACCTAAGACCCCCGAGAATATCGGACAGCTATTTACCCCTTCCGAGAATCGTCCGGGTTACATCTTCCAGACCTTCTTGTATGCCGCCATCATGTGCCGCAAACAACCTTTAAAAGTAGCACCCGCCCTTCTCTATATCCACAAGGCGGCATCCGATACCTACTCGCCGGTTATTGAGATGGGTGCTCCGCGTCAGCCCAAAATTCCAGTACTCAACTTTGCTCTTTACGAAGACGACTTCCGCGAACATTTACAAGCCTTGCTGAACGAGATATTCAATCCGCAAGAACCTTTTACCCAAACTGATGACACGAAAAAATGCGAATATTGCGATTTTCATAAATTATGCTGGGGATAAGTTTAATTGCAGAATACAAAGCATAATGCCACCTATATGGCTTTTTACATCCAATTAAAAAACTTATTTAATATATTAAAACAACAATATGAAATTAAAAAGCACAAATATCCTTTCAGTTTAACACATTTAATCACTAAATCACCAACTAATCGTAACTATTTAAACAATTGCTTTAATTTTATTACAAACAAGATTATTGAAAATTTACCATTTTGAAATTAATATCATATATTTGCCATGCATTTTGACACAAATAATAGGTATTACAGGAAATAAAGTTAATCAAGATGGTAAAACAAGAACTTTTTAACAACAAAACAAAGGAGAAGAGAGGACTATACGATCCGGCTTACGAACACGATGCATGTGGTGTAGGAATGATTGTAAACATCCACGGAAACAAAAGCCACGAATTGGTTGAATCGGCTCTGAAAGTGCTTGAAAACATGCGCCATCGCGGTGCTGAAGGTGCTGACAACAAGACTGGTGACGGGGCAGGTATCATGTTGCAGATCCCCCATGAGTTCATCTTACTACAGGGAATTCCCGTGCCCGAAAAAGGCCGATACGGAACAGGTATTCTGTTTCTTCCCAAAGATAAAAAAGATCAGGAAACTATTCTTAGCATCATCATTGAAGAGATTGAAAAGGATGGGCTCACATTGATGCACCTGAGAAACGTACCCACATGTCCCGAAATTTTAGGAGAAGCAGCACTGGCAGCTGAACCGGACATCAAACAAATTTTTATTACCGGATTCACCGACAGCCAGACAGCTGAAAGGAAACTATATATTATAAGGAAAAGAATAGAAAACCGCATAAGAAGGTCGGACATTCCTACCCGAAACGACTTCTACGTATGTTCGCTATCGACCCAGAACATTGTCTACAAAGGCATGTTGTCGTCTATGCAATTAAGAGGGTACTTTCCTGACTTGACCAACAGTTACTTCACCAGTGGTCTGGCTTTGGTTCATAGCCGGTTCAGTACTAATACTTTCCCCACTTGGGGACTTGCCCAGCCTTTCCGCTTGTTGGCACACAACGGCGAAATAAACACCATCCGGGGAAACCGCGGATGGATGGAAGCCCGCGAATCGGTATTGTCCACCCCCACATTGGGAGACATACGCGAAATACGCCCCATCGTACAACCAGGTATGAGTGACTCGGCCTCGTTGGACAATGTGCTCGAATTTCTCGTCATGTCCGGCATGAGCCTGCCTCATGCTATGGCTATGCTCGTACCCGAATCTTTCAACGAAAAGAATCCCATCAGCGAAGACCTGAAAGCATTCTACGAATACCACTCCATCTTGATGGAACCATGGGACGGTCCTGCCGCTCTGCTCTTCAGCGACGGTAGATATGCTGGTGGTATGCTCGACCGAAACGGTCTCCGTCCTGCACGCTACCTCATTACCAAAAATGACACGATGGTAGTAGCCAGCGAAGTAGGTGTAATGGATTTTGAGCCGGGCGACATAAAAGAAAAAGGACGCCTTCAACCCGGAAAAATCCTGTTGGTTGACACACAGGAAGGACGCATCTACTATGATGACGAACTGAAGAGCCAACTGGCCGAAGCCAAGCCTTATCGCGCATGGCTTGCCACCAACCGAATCGAACTGGACGAACTGAAAAGCGGAAGAAAAGTCGCACATAGTGTACCTCATTATAGCGACATGCTCCACATCTTTGGATATACCCGCGAAGATATCGAAAAAATTATTCAGCCCATGGCCGAAAATGGTGCCGAGCCCGTAAGTGCCATGGGTAACGATACACCATTGGCTGTATTGAGTGATCGCCCACAATTGCTGTTCAACTATTTCCGCCAGCAATTCGCTCAAGTCACCAATCCGCCTATCGACCCAATCCGCGAAGAATTGGTCATGTCGCTCACCGAATACATCGGAGCTGTGGGAATGAACATCCTGACTCCTAATGCCGAACACTGCAAAATGGTAAGGTTGAACCACCCCATATTGACCAATACGCAACTTGATTTGCTTTGCAACATTCGCTACAAAGGATTTAAAACAGTAAAGCTTCCTATGCTCTACGATACTTCCAAAGGAAGAAACGGTTTGCAAGAAGCCATTGCCTCGTTGTGTAAGCAAGCAGAAGAAAGTGTCAATGAAGGAGTTAACTATATTGTTCTGACCGACCGTGAAGCAAACGACTCACATGCCCCCATCCCTTCACTCCTGGCCGTCAGTGCTGTACATCATTACCTGATTTCTGTAGGCAAACGTGTACAGACAGCCCTTGTAGTAGAGAGTGGTGAAATACGTGAAGTTATGCATGCAGCCCTGCTGCTCGGATTCGGAGCCAGTGCTCTGAACCCCTATATGGCTTTTGCTGTACTCGACCAATTGGTGGCCGACAAAGACATCCAGCTAGATTATGCCACAGCCGAGAAAAACTACATCAAAGCCGTATGCAAAGGCTTGTTCAAAGTGATGAGTAAGATGGGTATCAGTACCATCCGTTCTTATCGCGGTGCAAAAATATTCGAAGCTGTAGGGTTGAGTCAGGAATTGAGCGATGCCTACTTCGGTGGACTGAAATCATGCATAGGTGGTATCGGTTTGGAAGAAATTGTCAAATTCAGATTCAGAAATACCCATCCTCAAATAGAGGGTTCGCATGCCGAAAGCGAAGATACAACAAAAGCCGGTAAAGAACTTTTGCCTAACGCAGGTATCTACGCCTTCCGTAAAGATGGCGAAAAACATGCATGGAATCCCGAAACCATAGCTACCCTGCAATTGGCTACACGTACGGGAAGTTACAAGAAGTTCAAAGAATTTACCCGCTTGGTAGATGAAAAAGAACAGCCTATCTTCTTGCGCGATTTCCTGGATTTCCGACATAATCCCATCGACATTAACCGTGTAGAGCCTGTTGAATCCATCGTGCGAAGGTTTGTCACCGGAGCCATGTCGTTCGGTGCCATCAGCCAGGAAGCCCACGAAGCCATTGCCATTGCCATGAACCGTCTGCACGGACGCAGCAATACCGGCGAAGGAGGAGAAGACAGCTCACGCTTCGACAACGAAACCAGAAGTGCCATCAAGCAGGTAGCTTCCGGACGTTTTGGCGTGACAACCGAATACTTGGTCAATGCTGACGAAATCCAAATCAAAGTGGCCCAAGGTGCCAAACCTGGTGAGGGCGGACAATTGCCAGGATTCAAGGTAGATGAAGTCATAGCACGCACTCGTCACTCCATCCCGGGCATCTCGCTCATCTCGCCTCCACCTCATCACGACATCTACTCTATCGAGGATTTGGCACAACTGATTTTCGACCTGAAGAACGTGAACCCGCACGCCAAAATCAGTGTCAAGCTGGTTGCTGAAAGCGGTGTAGGAACCATCGCTGCCGGTGTGGCAAAAGCCAAGGCCGACTTAATCGTCATCTCTGGAGCCGAAGGAGGCACGGGAGCATCACCGGCATCAAGCATCCGGTATGCAGGTATCTCGCCCGAAATCGGATTGAGCGAAACGCAACAGACGCTGGTATTGAACGGTCTGCGCGGACAAGTCCTCCTGCAAGTAGACGGACAATTGAAGACTGGACGTGACATCGTACTGATGGCTATGCTCGGTGCCGAAGAATATGGATTCGCCACTGCCGCCCTGATCGTACTGGGTTGCGTGATGATGCGGAAATGTAATCAGAATACATGTCCCGTAGGTGTAGCCACCCAGGATGCCGAACTTCGCAAACGCTTCAGAGGACGAAGCGAATACCTGGTGAACTATTTCACTTTCCTGGCACAAGAAGTACGCGAGTATTTGGCCGAAATCGGAGTCGAAAGAATGGACGACATCATCGGACGGACGGATCTCATCATCCGAAGTAAACGCAATTACAAGAACCCCAAGCATGCCTTGCTCGACTTCTCGCAATTGCTTACCCGTGTAGAGAACGGAGCTGCTATACGCCACGTCACCGACCAACAACACGGCATCGACCACGTAAAGGATGTAGAAATCCTCCACGCTGCTGCCGAAACATTGGAGAACCAGAAAGAGATCTCCTTAGAATATACTATCGCCAACACCGATCGCGCCTGCGGTACCATGTTGTCGGGAGCCATCGCCCAAAAGTATGGCGCTAAAGGGCTTCCGGAGCATACCCTGAATGTAAAGTTCAAAGGTTCGGCCGGACAAAGTTTCGGAGCCTTCTTGGTACCAGGTATCAACTTCAAGTTGGAAGGCGAAGCCAACGACTATTTGGGCAAAGGACTCAGCGGTGGACGCATTGCCGTATTGCCTCCTGTCCGAAGCAACTTCGAAGCCGAAAAGAACACAATTGCCGGAAACACTCTGCTATACGGTGCAACCAGCGGAGAAGTTTACATCAACGGATGTGTGGGCGAACGATTTGCCGTACGTAACTCGGGAGCCATTGCTGTAGTCGAAGGTGTAGGTGATCACTGCTGCGAATACATGACCGGCGGACGTGTCGTTGTACTGGGTAAAACCGGACGAAACTTTGCCGCAGGTATGAGTGGAGGCGTAGCCTATGTATGGAATAAAGAAGGAAATTTCGACTATTTCTGTAACATGGAAATGGTAGAACTCTCGTTAATCGAAGAAGCATCGTACAGAAAAGAGTTGCACGAACTCATCCGGCAACATTATCTGTACACCGGTTCGAAACTGGCACGCGTCATGCTCGACGACTGGACACACTACGTCGACCAGTTCATCCAAGTAGTACCTATCGAATACAAAAAGGTATTGCAGGAAGAGCAAATGCGCAAGTTGCAACAGAAGATTGCCGACATGCAGAGAGACTATTAAACGATAAAGGAACAAAAGAAGCAAAACTTCCTTCCCAGACATGCAACCATCGTCTTTAATGTCTAATGAAGCGAAGCGGAAAGATAACTTCTTTAACTCCTAATGAAGTGAACTTCATAAACTAATGACAACATGGGAACCTCAAAAGCATTTTTAAATATACCCCGCCAGGAAGCGGGTTACAGACCGATAGAAGAAAGAATCACCGACTTCAGCCAGGTAGAGCAAACCCTGAACAGCCACGACCGTAAACTTCAGGCCAGCCGGTGTATGGATTGTGGCGTACCTTTCTGCCACTGGGCATGCCCGCTGGGCAACAAAGACCCGGAGTTTCAGGCAGCTCTCAGCAAGGGAAAATGGGAAATGGCTTACAGAATATTATCGCAAACCAACGACTTTCCTGAATTCACCGGCCGAATATGCCCTGCGTTGTGCGAGAAGTCGTGTGTATTGAAACTGTCATTCGATGCTCCTGTCACTATCCGCGAAAACGAAGCAGCCATAGCCGAAGCAGCCTTCCGCGAAGGCTACATCCGTCCGCTGAAACCGGTAAGAAACGGTAAGAAAGTGGCAGTCATCGGTGCAGGCCCTGCCGGACTAAGCACAGCTGTCAGACTTAACGCCCAAGGATTCGAAGTCACTATCTTCGACAGGAATCCCATGCCGGGAGGACTGCTGCGATACGGCATCCCCAACTTCAAGCTTCCTAAAGAAATCATCGACCGACGCATGAAGCTTCTCAAGGAAGAAGGCATCCACATGGAAATGGGAGTAACCGTTGATGTAGAAAAGCTTCCGGAAGGATTCGATGCCTATGCATTGTGCACCGGTACTCCCGAAGCCCGCGACCTTAACATTCCCGGACGAGACCTGAAAGGTATCTACTTCGCACTCGACATGCTGGCACAGCAGAATCGGATATTGGACGGAGAAACCTTCCCGAAAGAACAACTGGTGAACGCTCATGGTAAGAAAGTGCTCGTTATAGGTGGCGGAGACACTGGAAGCGACTGTATCGGTACCAGCATCCGACAAGGAGCCGTAAGCGTCACTCAGATCGAAATCATGCCCCAGCCGCCCGTAGGATACAATCCGGCCACTCCTTGGCCCCAATGGCCTGTCGTGCTGAAAACAACTTCCAGTCACGAAGAAGGCTGTATCCGGCGGTGGAGTCTGAATTCGAACAAATTCATTGGACGGAACGGTCGTGTAACCGGTGTCGAAGTAGAAAAAGTAGAATGGATTCCGGCTGCCGACGGCGGACGTCCCACAATGAAACCCACCGGGAAAAAAGAAATTATCGAAGCTGATATGGTACTTCTGGCCATGGGTTTCCTGAAACCCAAACATCCGGAGCTTCCGTCCAATGTTGTGATAGTCGGCGATGCCGCCACAGGAGCCTCGCTCGTCGTGAAATGCCTTGCTGCCGGACGCCGTGCTGCTAAAGACATCGAACAGATGTTATCCGATAAGGAGAAATAAATTCATCACTAACCTTCAACAAAAAACGTAAATATTATGTGTGGAATAGCCTGCATCTTCAATATTAAACATCAAACGCCAGAACTGAGACAAAAGGCTCTCACCATGGCGAAACGCATACGCCACCGCGGTCCCGACTGGAGCGGAATCTATTGCGGCGGATCGGCCATACTGGCACACGAGCGACTCTCCATCGTCGATCCTCAGAGTGGAGGACAGCCGCTCTTCTCACCCGACCGCAAACAGATTCTGGCTGTAAACGGCGAAATCTATAATCATCGCGACATCCGGCGCGACTTCGCTGGCGACTATGAATTTCAGACTGGTAGCGATTGCGAAGTCATCCTCGCTCTATATCGCCGTTACGGAAAGGACTTCATCGAGCGGCTAAGCGGTATCTTTGCTTTCGCCCTTTACGACGAAGAACGCGACGAATTCCTCATTGCCCGCGACCCCATTGGTGTTATACCTCTTTATATAGGTAAAGACAAGGATGGTACCGTCTATTGCGCCAGCGAACTGAAAGCTCTGGAAGGCATGTGCGACGAATACGAACCATTCTTGCCCGGCCACTACTATTGGAGCCGCGAAGGAGAAATGCGCCCTTGGTACAAACGCGAATGGACTGAATACGATGCAGTCAAAGACAACTATACCGATAAAGCAGATAACGAGACACGCACTTCTGCCGCCTCGGCCTGCGATCCCGAGGCATATCACATGCAAGTATCAGCCATACGTACTGCCCTTGAAGATGCCGTTCGCCGCCAGCTGATGAGTGATGTTCCTTACGGAGTACTGCTATCAGGCGGTCTTGATTCTTCCGTCATCTCAGCTGTAGCCAAACTTTATGCCGCCAAGCGTGTGGAAACAGACAGCACCCAGGCAGCCTGGTGGCCGCAACTGCACTCCTTTGCCGTCGGACTGAAAGGAGCTCCCGATTTGGAAAAGGCACGCCTCGTGGCCGAACATATCGGAACCGTACATCACGAAATCAACTATACCATTCAGGAAGGACTGGATGCCATCCGCGATGTTATCTACTACATCGAGACATACGATGTGACTACCGTACGTGCCTCTACTCCGATGTACCTGCTGGCCCGGGTCATCAAGTCGATGGGTATCAAAATGGTACTGAGTGGTGAAGGAGCCGACGAAGTTTTCGGAGGCTACCTCTACTTCCACAAAGCTCCTACTCCACAGGCCTTCCACGAAGAGACGGTACGCAAACTCTCCAAACTCTATATGTACGACTGCCTTCGTGCCAACAAATCCCTCTCGGCATGGGGAGTAGAAGGACGCGTGCCATTTCTCGACAAAGAGTTCCTCGATGTAGCCATGCGTATTAACCCTGCCGTAAAGATGTGCCCGGGTCATACCATCGAAAAGAAAGTGGTGCGTGACGCGTTTGCCTCACTCCTGCCCGACAGTGTAGCCTGGCGACAGAAAGAACAGTTCTCAGACGGTGTAGGCTATTCCTGGATAGACACTTTGAAAGCCATAACCGCTTCTGCCGTAAGCGACGAACAAATGGCACATGCTGCCGAGCGTTTCCCTATCAATCCGCCACAAAACAAGGAAGAATACTATTATCGCAGTATTTTCGAAGAACATTTCCCCAGTGAATCGGCAGCCCGCTCGGTACCCAGTATACCCAGCGTAGCATGTTCGACCGCCGAGGCTCTGGCTTGGGATGCCAGCTTCAAGAATCTGAACGACCCCAGCGGCCGTGCAGTTGCCGGAGTTCACGAACAGGCATATTGATAAATCTCTCTATCGTAAATCTTAAAAAGAACCGTATCTTTCCTTAGTATAGGATAAAGATATGGTTCTTTTGCATTTTTATAGTATACAAACGTTATCCTTACAACCAATAAACTGTCTCACAATGTAGTTAATCACCTACTATCACACAATCCGAAACTTTTATCAATAGGACCAAGATACATAAAAAGGCTCTCCTCTATTCTGAAGTATTCCAGAAGTCATACTTTCAGATTGTAGAAATATATCCCCTATAATATTCCAATCTGAAACCTAAACACACAATATCTATTCATCTTGAAAGTAAAAGCTAAAATATTTAGAAAAAAGACAGGGTTATAAATATAAAACAATCAAAACGTCGTATATTTGCATTGAAATAAAACAAAAAGATATACTAATCAATTATTAAAAGACAAAATGACAAGAGTAGTTAGATTTACTAAAATGCACGGAGCTGGAAACGACTACATCTATGTAGACACCCAACGTTACCCTATCGAGCATCCGGAAACACTTGCCATCAAATGGAGTGCTCCGCATACGGGAATAGGCAGCGACGGACTGGTGTTGATCGGATCATCGGAAAAAGGTGATTTCAGCATGCGCATCTTCAATGCCGACGGCTCAGAAGCCAAGATGTGCGGAAATGCCAGCCGATGCATAGGTAAATACCTCTACGAACATGGACTGACCCACAAACAAGAAATCAGACTTGAAACCTTGTCGGGCATTAAAATCCTGCAACTACATGTCAAGGACGGCAGCGTAAATTCCGTTACTGTAGACATGGGGATACCTGCCGACGAACCGGTCGACTACGACGGACTAGGAGCCAAACCGATGAAGGAACGTCCTATAGTTGCCGGAGGAAAACAATGGATCGGTACCACCATATCAATGGGAAACCCACATCTGGTGATCTTCGTAGAAGACCTTAACGAAATAGATATAGAAGATGCCGGACCGAAACTGGAAAATCATCCCTTATTCCCCGGACGAATCAATGTAGAATTTGCCCAAATTCTGGAAGACGGAAAAATCAGAATGAGAGTATGGGAACGCGGTTCGGGCATTACTCAGGCCTGTGGTACAGGTGCATGTGCTACCGCCGTAGCTGCTTGCATCACCGGACGTTGCGGAACAAAATCGGACATCATCATGGACGGAGGAACCCTTACTATTGAATGGAATCAAGAAACCCGACATGTACTGATGACAGGAGAAGCGGCCCAAGTCTTCGAAGGAGAAATTAATATAGAAGATTGAGAAACAAAACGAGCTTTGCTCGTTCATTCAATTGACAGAAACTTAATTCAACTAACCAAATAAAAAAGATTATGGCTTTAATAAACGAACATTTCTTAAAATTACCTGGCAGTTACTTATTTTCAGATATAGCTAAAAAGGTAAACACATTCAGGATAACACATCCCAAACAAGATGTCATCCGTCTGGGCATCGGAGACGTTACCCGTCCACTGCCGCAGGCTTGCATCGAAGCCATGCATAAGGCAGTGGACGAGATGGCCAGCGAAAAAACGTTCCGCGGATACGGACCGGAGCAAGGATACGACTTCCTGATCGAAGCTATCCTTAAAAATGACTTTGCCTCCCGAGGAGTCCATCTGTCACCGGCCGAAATCTTCATTAACGACGGTGCAAAAAGCGATACCGGAAACATCGGCGAACTACTACGTTGGGACAACAGCATGGGGATTACCGACCCAGTATACCCGGTATACGTAGACAGTAACATCATGTGCGGACGTGCAGGAGTATTGGAAGAAGGAGGCCACTGGAGCAATGTCACCTATCTTCCCTGTACCGAAGAGAACGGATTTATTCCGCAAATCCCCGACCGACGCATCGACCTCATTTACTTATGTTACCCCAACAATCCGACCGGTACTACACTGACCAAAACGGAACTGAAAAAATGGGTAGACTATGCGCTGGACAACGACACCCTGATCGTATTTGATGCAGCCTACGAAGCCTTCATCCGCGAAGACGACGTGCCCCACTCCATCTACGAAATAAAGGGAGCCAAGAAATGTGCCATCGAGATACGAAGTTTTTCGAAAACCGCCGGTTTTACCGGGGTACGCTGCGGTTACACCGTAGTGCCCAAAGAACTGACTGCCGCCACTCTGACTGGCGACCGCGTAGCCTTGAACAAGCTATGGAACCGCCGCCAGTGCACCAAGTTCAACGGCACAAGCTACATAACCCAACGGGCTGCAGAAGCCATCTATACCCCCGAAGGCAAACAACAGGTAAAAGCCAACATCGACTATTACATGGAAAATGCCCGAAATCTGAAAGAAGGGCTCGAAGCTGCCGGATTAAAGGTATACGGTGGTGTTAACGCTCCCTACATCTGGCTGAAGACACCTCAGGGAATCAGTTCCTGGAAATTCTTCGAACAAATGCTCTACGAAGCCAATGTAGTAGGCACTCCAGGAGTAGGCTTCGGCCCCAGCGGAGAAGGATATATACGGTTGACAGCCTTTGGCAAACACGAAGACTGTACAGAAGCGCTGAAGCGCATCAGGAAGTGGCTGGCATAAAAAAGAAATTCTTTTTTACTCACTTTAAATAGTTTTAATAGGTATGAAAACAGGAAGATTGAAATCAGGAGTAATAGCCATCGCGCTATTATCTGCAGCTTTCGGAGCAAAAGCACAGGACAAAGTAGAAGCATCGGTCGGCGCCGACCTCGTAAGTGGTTACATCTGGCGCGGACAGGACTTGGGAGGCGTCAGCATACAGCCCGGCGTATCATTGTCCTACAAAGGTTTTTCACTGGCTGCATGGGCCTCGGTAGGCCTGGAAAGCTCCGATACAAAAGAAATGGACCTGACTTTAGGATACTCAACAGGAGGGTTCAGCGTATCGGTTACAGACTACTGGTTCAATAGCGGAAATGGTTACTTGCACTACGGTGCACACAGCACGGCACACGTGTTCGAAGCACAAGTTGGATATGACTTCGGCCCGCTGGCGGTTAACTGGTATACCAATTTCGCAGGTGCCGACTACGCGAAGTACGATGGCAGTCGCGCCTATTCTTCCTACATTTCGGTAGCAGCACCTTTCAAACTTGGCGGACTGGACTGGAGCGCAGAGATCGGTGCTACTCCATGGGAAACAGCTTTCTACAATAAGACAGGCAACTGCCCGGGGTCAAACGGCTTCACCGTATGCAACATCAGCCTGGAAGCAAGCAAGGCAATCCGGATCACCGATAGTTTTTCGCTTCCTTTGTTTGCCAAAGCCATCTGGAATCCACGTACCGAAGGAGCCTACTTTGTAGCCGGAATAAGTTTCTAACACAATCATAAATAGTTTAAGGTATGAAAAAGATTGAAGCTATCATCCGCAAGACCAAATTCGAGGAAGTGAAGGACGCACTGCTCGAAGCGGATATCGAATGGTTCTCCTACTACGATGTCAGGGGAATAGGAAAGTCCAGAGAAGCCCGTATCTACCGTGGTGTCATGTACGACACCAGTTCTATCGAACGTATTCTTATCTCGATTGTAGTGCGTGACAAAAATGCCGAGAAGACTGTACAAGCCATCCTGAAAGCAGCTCAAACGGGCGAGATAGGCGACGGACGTATCTTCGTCATTCCCATCGAAGATGCCATACGCATACGTACTGCCGAACGAGGCGACATTGCCCTTTACAACGCCGAACAGGAAAAATAGCACGCAACTCACAAACCACACAAAGACCAATTACAACAAATACAACTAAAGTAAAAAGATTATGGATACAACAACTGATACACTGGCGCAACTGGTTTCGGGCGTCAACACCGTATGGATGCTATTGGCAGCCATGCTGGTATTCTTCATGCAACCGGGTTTTGCATTGGTAGAGGCTGGATTCACTCGTACAAAAAACACAGCCAACATCCTGATGAAGAACTTTGTGGATTTCATGGTAGGTTCACTCCTTTATTGGCTAGTAGGTTTTGGCATTATGTTCGGACTGGGCGATTTCTTCGGTACGCCCCACTTCATGAGCTTGCTGTTCGACAGCAACGGTCTGCCCGATCCTGCCTCACTCCCTACCGAAGGTTTCCTCGTATTCCAGACCGTATTCTGTGCCACTTCGGCCACCATCGTTTCGGGTGCCATGGCCGAACGTACTAAATTCTCCATGTATTTGGTTTATACTATCTTCATCAGTGTACTGATCTATCCGGTATCGGGCCACTGGACATGGGGTGGCGGCTGGCTGATGAACGGCGATGAAGGTTCGTTCATGATGAATACGTTCGGAACTACTTTCCACGATTTTGCTGGTTCTACAATTGTACACTCCGTAGGTGGCTGGATTGCTTTGGTCGGAGCAGCCATCCTGGGCCCGCGCCTTGGCAAATACGGAAAGGACGGGAAGTCGAAAGCCATTCCCGGTCACAACTTGACTATCGCCGCCCTGGGGGTATTCATCCTGTGGTTTGGCTGGTTCGGATTCAACCCCGGTTCACAACTGGCTGCCGCTACAACCGACGATCAGGTAGCCATCTCACTGGTATTCCTCAACACCAACCTGGCAGCCTGTGCCGGTGGTTTCATGGCACTGCTGGTAAGCTGGTTCAAATATGGTA
The DNA here is from genome assembly GCF_000435115.1 of Bacteroides sp. CAG:633. NCBI lineage: Bacteria > Pseudomonadati > Bacteroidota > Bacteroidia > Bacteroidales > Bacteroidaceae > Bacteroides > Bacteroides sp. CAG:633. The sequence continues at coordinate 22,005 of NZ_FR883118.1, forward strand.
AACCGTCACTCTCACTTACCCTCAACGGTATCTTGGCCGGCTTGGTAGGTGTAACAGCCGGATGCGATGCCGTATCGCCACTGGGAGCCGTTATCATCGGAGTCATCTGCGGAACTTTGATGATCTATTCGGTAGAGTTCATCGACCGCGTACTGAAGATTGACGACCCCGTAGGAGCCAGCTCCGTACACGGCGTATGCGGATTCACCGGAACCATACTTACCGGACTGTTGTCTACCAGCGAAGGTCTGTTCTACGGTGCAGGCTGGGGATTCTTCGGAGCACAGGTATTCGGTGCAGTAATTGTAGGTGGTTGGGCAGCCATCATGGGCTTCATCATCTTCAAGGTGCTCGACAAGATTCATGGTCTGCGCGTACCGGCACGTATCGAAGAAGAAGGACTCGACATCTACGAACACGGAGAGTCGGCCTATAACTGATAGCTTAATCCCGGGCGGGCTTGGCCGCCTTCCCGGGAACCAGATAAAAAAAGAAAATCTTTATTCTAACACATCATTTTTAAACCAACAAATTACAAAGGTATTATGTCAAAACTGAGATTCAGAGTAGTCGAAACGGCGTTCAAAAAGAAACCCGTTGCAGTGGCAATCCCCGAGGAACGACCTTCGGAATATTTTGCCAAGTATGTTTTCAACAAGGAAAAGATGTTCAGGTATCTGCCCAGCAAGGTATACGCAAAGTTGATCGACGTAATCGACAACGGTGCTCCGCTGGATCGCAGCATTGCCGACGAGGTAGCTGCAGGAATGAAAAAATGGGCTCTTGAAATGGGAGCCACCCACTACACTCACTGGTTCCATCCGCTGACCGAAGGTACGGCCGAAAAGCACGATGCCTTCATCGAACACGATGGAAAAGGAGGCATGATGGAAGAGTTTACCGGCAAACTGCTGGTTCAGCAGGAACCGGATGCTTCGAGCTTCCCCAACGGTGGAATCCGTAATACGTTCGAGGCACGCGGCTACTCGGCATGGGACCCGTCGTCACCCGCTTTCATCGTAGACGACACTCTGTGTATTCCGACTATCTTTATCGCCTACACCGGCGAATCGCTCGACTATAAGGCACCGTTGCTGAAGGCGCTGCGTGCCGTTGATAAGGCTGCCGTAGAGGTATGCCACTACTTCAACCCCGACGTCAAGAAAGTATATGCCTACCTGGGCTGGGAACAGGAATATTTCCTGGTTGACGAAGGTTTGTATGCTGCCCGCCCCGACTTGCTGATGACCGGACGTACACTGACCGGACACGACTCGGCCAAGAACCAGCAGCTGGAAGACCATTACTTCGGTGCCATTCCGCCCCGTGTGGCAGCCTTCATGAAGGAACTGGAGATCGAAGCGCTGAAACTGGGTATCCCCGTAAAGACACGTCACAACGAAGTGGCTCCCAACCAGTTCGAGCTGGCTCCTATCTTCGAGGAGTGCAATCTGGCTGTCGACCACAACATGCTTATCATGGCACTGATGCGTAAGATAGCACGCAACCACGGCTTCCGCGTACTGCTGCACGAAAAACCGTTCAAGGGAGTAAACGGAAGCGGCAAGCACAACAACTGGTCGTTGGGTACCGATACCGGCATTCTGCTTCACGCGCCTGGCAAACAGCCCGAGGACAACTTGCGTTTCATCACGTTCGTAGTCAACACACTGATGGCTGTCTACCGTCACAATGGTCTGCTGAAGGCTTCCATATCGAGCGCTACCAACGCACACCGTCTGGGAGCCAACGAAGCACCTCCCGCAATCATCTCTTCTTTCCTGGGCAAGCAGCTGAGCCAGGTGCTCGAACACATTGAGGAAAGCACGAAGGACGAACTCATCAGCCTCAGCGGCAAGCAGGGCATGAAGCTGGACATTCCGCAGATTCCGGAATTGCTGATCGACAATACCGACCGCAACCGTACCAGTCCGTTCGCCTTCACCGGAAACCGCTTCGAGTTCCGTGCCGTAGGTTCCGAGGCCAACTGTGCCAGCGCCATGATTGCTCTGAATACTGCCCTTGCAGAACAGTTGACAGACTTCAAGAAAGACGTGGACGAACTGATCGAAAAAGGCGAACCTAAGATTTCGGCCATCCTCGACGTTATCCGCAGATACATCAAGATCTGCAAGCCCATCCATTTCGACGGAAACGGTTACAGCGACGAATGGAAAGCCGAAGCTGCACGCCGCGGCCTGGATTGCGAAACAAGCGTCCCCGTCATCTTCGACAACTACCTGAAACCGGAAAGCATCGCCATGTTCGAGTCGACAGGCGTCATGACCAAGAAGGAACTCGAAGCCCGCAACGAAGTGAAGTGGGAAACTTATACCAAGAAAATCCAGATTGAGGCTCGCGTATTGGGCGACCTGGCCATGAACCACATTATCCCCGTGGCCACTCAGTACCAGACCGAACTGATAGACAACGTCTACAAGATGAAAGAACTGTTCCCGGCAGAAAAAGCAGCCAAACTTTCGGCCAAGAACCTGGAACTGATAGAGGAAATTGCCGACCGCACCGCTTTCATCAAAGAACACGTGGATGCCATGATCGAGGCCCGCAAAGTGGCCAACAAGATTGAATGTGAACGTAGCAAAGCCATCGCCTACCACGATACCATCGTTCCGGCCATGGAAGAAATACGTTACCACATCGACAAGCTGGAACTGATTGTGGACAACCAGATGTGGACGTTGCCCAAATACAGAGAACTGCTGTTTATCAGGTAACAGACACAAATCTATAAAAACATCGGCATTCAGCCTCCTCATCACCGTCTGGCAGTCAAACAGACAGAGGCGGCGAATGCCGGTTGAAAATTCTTTTGTTGGTTGTTTTAAGTTTATAAAGGGAGAGGTGCCGTGAGGCAGTTCTCCCTTTGCTTTATGCCGTACATACTATCCGCCTGTTGTCCACAACCGGCGTTTCCTTCGTTCCCTTTTAATGGGAACTCCAGTTTCCCTTAACGGGAACGGCAGTTTCCTTTAATGGGAACTCCGGTTCCCTCTAATGGGAACAGCCGTACCCACAAGTGGGAAACGGCGGTTCGACCAGAGAAAACCGGAGTCTGCCTAAATCTTCAGTATTCCGAATCGGTTTATTCTACGATTTCGGCGTCTTCAATGTCGCGGCGAGTCTTCAGCGAAGTGCTGTCTGCAGGCATGTCAGCCTTCGGACGACGGCGCATAAACATGGCCCAGTTCAGCAATTCGGAAGCCGCATACACCAGGCTGCTTACACCGATAATGATGAAAGCCGTAGAACGCACGCCCGTAGGATTGAACAAAGCCACCAGCCCGGCTATCAGAATGAGCGACGGAACGACGTAAAATCCTGCCGGAACGGGCACCCAGCGACGGGCACTGACCAGCGAAGCAATCTGCTGGACGCCACCCATCAGAAGCACGAAGCCCAAAACATACGTCAGCAGGTCGGCAAAGAATCCCGGCATAATGATGAGCCACAGGCCAAACAACAGACTGCCCACCCCTTCGACCGGAAAACGGCGGCGCAACTCTTTGTCCTGTGCAAAATATCCGATAAGGCTGATAAGCGAAGGAACCAGAAAAACGACTCCGATCGTTATCACAAAATAATCGCCTGCACGGTCGGGAAACAACACCAGTACCAACCCGACAACCAGCGCGCACACGGCACGCAGAAATGAATAACTTAATCCTTTCATAACTTCTATTCTTTTTTTGCGAAGATACGCTTTTATCACAACAATAGAACACATAACAACCGAAAAAAGATTGCTGGAGACAGCAATTTTACAAGAAACTTGGAAAAAAATTCCTCCAGCATTTGGAGTTTCCAACAAAATGACTACATTTGCCATCGTAAAACAACAAAAAGACAATGAAAACAAGATTCGTAAATACATATTGGTGGTGGCGCCCGTTACAACTCCTACAGTCGTAAGGGAGCAGCGCTCGTATGTATATATGTAATCAGTAACTGATATCGGAAAGAGCCCTGCCGC
>NZ_FR883119.1:0-3378 GCF_000435115.1 Bacteroides sp. CAG:633
TGGTGTAGGGAATGCTGGCCAGAAAAGATGTGAACAGAGTGCGGAGGCGTTCGGTATCGCCGTCTTCCATGGCCAGTACCACATCGCCGGTCCAGCCCTCGACACGTTGTTTGGGCTTCAGGTACGAAGTAGCCAGCATGGTCAGGAAACCGTCTTTCACCTCGTTGTTGGGGAAGTCGAGCAAGAAGCGGTTCAGGCGCATGTCATAGCCCTTGATGGTCAGGTAGCCGCTCTGGTATATCATCGGCAGGGGGCGCTCCACATCGGCCTTGTAGTCGATGAACTCTTCGGGGCGGTAGTATTTGCCCGTCAGTTCGTTCAGGTTCTCGTTGAAGTGGGCCAGCAGGCGGATGAGGTACGTGGGGGTGCCCGAACGGAACCAGTAGTTGTCCAGACTGCGGCTATCCAAAGCATTGAGCAGGCTGAAAGGATTATAGACGTCCGTCATGCCTTTGCTGAAGTGATAGCCGTCGTATTGTTGTTTCAGTCTCTGCTTCATGTCCTCGGGGGTACAGTGATATTCTATCGCCATATCGGCAATGGACTGCCCGAAGTACTGGTCGATTTCTTCCTGCGTGATGCCGCACAAGGCTTCGTAACGAGCATCCATACTGATGTCCTTCGGTTGGTTGAAACCGCTGAACACACTGACCTGCGAAAACTTGGTTACCCCCGTCAGCAGCACAAACCGCAGGTGGCTGTCGGCCGCCTTGAATACGGAGTAGAAACCTTTCAGTACATTACGGTGACGGTCCTCCAGCGTAGTGTCGGCATCGAGCACATCCAGTATCGGCTTGTCGTACTCGTCAATCAGCACCACGCAGCGGCGCCCCGTCTGTTCGTGGGCTGCTTCGAGCACACGGGCAAAACGGTTGCCCACGCTCACATCGCTTTCGGGCTGCACGCCGTACTTCTTTTCCCATCGGGACACGTAACTCTGCAATATGGCCTCCAGTTCGCCGGGATTGAAGAAATTTCCCCCGTTGAAGTCCACGTGGAACACCGGATACGCTTCCCATTCCGTTTCCAGCCGTTCGATGGCCAGTCCGCGAAACAGTTCCTTGCGTCCCTCGAAATACTTCTCTAATGTCGATAGCAGCAGACTCTTACCGAAACGGCGCGGACGGCTCAGAAAGTAAATGCTACTTTCGTGCACCAAATTGTACAGCAGTTCGGTTTTGTCCACATAAACAAATCCGCCTTCAATGATGCGGTCAAAACTCTGTATTCCGATAGGGTATTTCATAACGGCGTTCCTCCTATTGTTTATCATTCGAGGCAAAGATAGCGAAAGGTGAGCACAGAAGCAAGACAAAAGCTTGCTTTTGGCAGGATATTACCGAACCGCATCCTATCTTTGTTAATAGAAAGATAAACAAATTATACGAAGATTGATGCAGGCCGCAAAAGACAAAACTTGAAAAATAACATTATCTTTGTGGGCACAACCAGGTCTTACTGAAAAAATGAAACAGAAAAACATACCTCACCGACAAACCGCAAGTATAAAAACCCTGACCGCCCTCTGCTGTCTGCTCCTGCTCACAGTCTGCCTGCCCGTCCGGGCACAAGGCGAACGGATTATACTCGGCAACGAACAAACCTCCGAATACTACCTCCTGCTGCGGGGAAAACGTGTCGCCCTCTTCGGCAACCATACCAGCCTGCGCGACGACCAGCATCTGTTGGACTGCCTGCTGGCGGACAGCATCCGCGTAGTGGCCGTCTTCTCGCCCGAACACGGTTTCCGCGGCAATGCCGACGCAGGCGAAAAGGTAAGCAGCAGCGTGGACAGCCGCACGGGTGTCCCCATCCTCTCCCTTTACGACGGTAAGGACAAGCGCCCCTCGGCAGCCTCGATGAAGAAGTTCGACGTGCTGCTGGCCGACATTCAGGACGTGGGGTTGCGCTTCTATACCTATTACATCACCCTGTGCCGCCTGATGGACGCCTGTGCCGAATATGGCAAATCCGTCATCGTGCTGGACCGTCCCAATCCGAACGGCCACTACGTCGACGGCCCCGTGCTCGACATGAAGTACAAAAGTGGTGTAGGCTGGCTACCCATTCCCGTGGTGCACGGCATGACACTGGGCGAACTGGCCCGCATGGTGAACGGTGAAGGCTGGCTGCCCGCCGGGCGAACCTGCCGCCTGACCGTAGTACCCTGCCTGAACTACACCCACCAGACACGTTACGACCTGCCCGTACCGCCCTCGCCCAATCTGCCCAACATGAAAGCCATTTACCTCTACCCCTCGCTCTGCCCGTTCGAGGGGACGGTGGTCAGTCTGGGTCGCGGAACGGACAAACCCTTCCAGATATACGGTCACCCCGATATGAAAGGCTATTCCTACAGCTTCACCCCGCGCAGCGTGCCCGGCGCCAAGAATCCGCCCCTGCTGGGCAAACGGTGCCACGGCGCAGACCTGAGCGGAAAGAGCGACGAAGAACTCCGCCGCGAAGGCCTCAACCTGACCTACGTCATCGATGCCTATCGCAATCTGAACATCGGCGACCGCTTCTTCACCTCCTTCTTCGAACTGCTGATGGGTACCTCCTACGTGCGCCAGATGATCAAGGAAGGCCGCAGTGCCGAGGAAATCAGAGCACGCTGGATGCCCGACGTGGAACGGTTCAAGGAGCAACGCCGACCCTATCTATTGTATAACGAATAAACACCATACACATGTCCCCCCTATCCGTACTGCTTACCCTCGCCGCCTATTTTGTCATCCTCTTCACCGTCTCCTACTTAGCCGGACGCAAAGCCGACAATGCGGGCTTTTTCACCGGAAACCGCCGTTCGTCGTGGTACGTTGTGGCGTTTGCCATGATCGGTGCCAGCATATCGGGCGTCACCTACGTCTCCGTGCCCGGCATGGTGAAGGACAGCGGCTTCGGCTACCTTCAGATGGTGCTGGGTTTCATTGCGGGGCAGTTCATCATTGCCTTTGTGCTCACGCCGCTGTTCTATCGTCTGAATCTCGTTTCGGTCTATGAATACCTGGAGAGCCGCTTCGGACGGGCATCCTACCGTACGGGGGCGTGGTTCTTCTTCCTCTCGAAGATGCTGGGAGCTGCCGTGCGTCTGATGCTGGTCTGCATCACCCTGCAGTTGCTCGTCTTTGGTCCCTGCGGGCTGCCCTTCGTGCTGAATGCCGCCCTGACCGTGGCATTGGTGTGGCTCTACACCTGGCGCGGAGGCGTGAAGTCGCTCATCTGGACCGACTCGCTGAAGACGCTCTGCCTGATTGTGTCCGTCGTGCTCTGCATCGGCTACATGGCTTCGGGGCTCGGGCTCACGTTGGATGGGGCTGCGGAAGCCGTCATGTCCAGCGAACTGTCGCGCATCTTCTTCTTCGACGACCCGAACAA
>NZ_FR883120.1:0-518 GCF_000435115.1 Bacteroides sp. CAG:633
GCAAAAGCATGGCGGCCACGGAGCTGTCCGTCCCGCCACTCATGCCCAGTAATACTTGTTCCTTCATTATTCTATCGTTATTCAACGGTTGTTCCATCAAAAACTCCTCGGTTTTCTTGTCAAAACGCCTCAACTTTTCGGTCAAAACCCCACGGCTTTTCAGCCAAAACTCCACGGGTTTCCGGTCAAAACACGGCGAGTTTTCAACCCAAACCCGGCGGCTTTGTAATGCCCTTTGAACGGTTTTGTGTGAATCGCTGATAATCAACCCGATAGCATTCGGCATAAATCCGGCGCGAGCCGTGCAAGTGTTGCTCGTGAGCCACACAAGTGTCGCTCGTGAGCCGTGCAAGTGTCGCTCGCGAGCCGTGCAAGTGTCCCACAAATGCCCTGCAAGCACCGCTTTCCACAGCCCTGCGAAAGGCACCCGGGCGGACAAAGATACGACGCTTTTTCCATCCGGCGGCAAAATCGGCACACATTCCGTTACCGTTCACGAAAAAGCATTACCTTTGCAG
>NZ_FR883121.1:0-1187 GCF_000435115.1 Bacteroides sp. CAG:633
ATTGACTACGTGCCGATGTACAACAAGTTCCGCGCCGTGTCGTCCATCCTCGTCATCGCCGAGTTCACCATCCCCCTGCTGGCGGTCTTTGCCCTGAAGAAGATACTGGAAGAGCCCACTGTGCTGCGCGCCAACCTGAAGGCCCTAGGCATCAGCCTGCTGCTGACGGCCGGTGTGGCTCTGTGGTATGCCGTTCCCTCGTCGGGCGGTTCCTACGTGCCTGCCCAGGAGGCGCAGATGCTGCAACAGGCCGTTGACGGAGGCATGATTCCGGCCAGTGAGCTGAACGGCATCCTGGCCAATCTGGGCGAGATGCGCGCCGCCCTGGTACAGGCCGACGCCCTGCGCAGCTTCCTCATCATCGCCATCGGCCTGCTGCTGCTCATGCTCTACACCACGGGCAAGCTGCGGCAGTCGTTCACCGTGGCCGGCATCGCCGTGCTCTGCCTGGTGGACATGTGGAGCGTCAACAAGCGCTACCTGAACGACGAACAGTTCGTGTCCCGCTCCATCCGCACCGAGAGCTTCAGCAAGACGCCGGCCGACGAACAGATCCTGCAGGACAAGGACGCCGACTACCGCGTGCTGAACCTCGCCTCGAACACCTTCAACGAGAACAACACCTCCTACTGGCACAAGAGCGTGGGCGGATACCACGCTGCCAAGCTTCGCCGCTATCAGGAAATGATAGACCACCACATCAGTGGTGAAATGCAGGCCGCCTACCGCGAGTTTGCCACTTCGGCCGGAGAGGTAGACAGCATCGACCCAAGCAAATTCCGCGTACTGAACATGCTGAACACCCGTTACTTCATCTTCCCCGCCGGACAGAAAGGCGAAACTATGCCCATGCGCAACCCCTTTGCCTACGGAAATGCCTGGTTTGTGAACAACGTACAGTATGTGGACAATGCCAATCAGGAAATAGATGCCTTGCACGACATTTTGCCCACCGAAACAGCCGTTGTGGACAAACGCTTCAAGGACGCACTGAAAGGCATGACCGATGCCCATAAGGACAGCCTGTCCGCCATCCGCCTGACTAGCTACGCGCCCAACCGCCTGACGTACGAAACCGAAAACAGCGGCGACGGTATTGCAGTATTTTCCGAAATATACTATCCTGACGGCTGGCAGGTAACTATCGACGGCCAGAAAGCCGAACTGGGTCGTGCCGACTACATTCT
>NZ_FR883121.1:1217-25136 GCF_000435115.1 Bacteroides sp. CAG:633
CCCTGTACGTACCCGCCGGCAAGCACACCATCGAGATGCGCTTCGACCCGCAAAGCCTGCACGTGACCGAAGGTATTGCCTACGGAGCCTTCATTCTGCTGCTGATAGGAGTGATCGCCGTCGTATGGATGGAACGGAGAAAATGTGCAAAGGAAGCTTAAATCATAATAGACAGAAAACCGCCCCTACCTTCACAGGTAAGGGCGGCCGAAGTCAATAATACATGAAAAAACGCTATTTAGAGAGAGTCTCTTCTTTTTGTTTCAAATAGATTACAAGATTCAGATTTTATCTTTCTGGGGAGCCTCTGCATTGTTGTGCGGTCTACGAGGCGGTTTCTGTTCATCCCGCATTTTCTGCCACTTGGCAAACTGCTCTTCAGTCAGAATTTTCTTCAGTTTCTTTTCTTTGCTGGCAGCAGCTTTCTGCAATTCTTCAGCAGAATCTTTAGCCATGTGAGGCATTCCCGGACCGCCCATCGGTGGACGGCCACCACCCATATCAGGCATCATTCCACCTTCGCCTATCGGCATTGGCGGACGTTCGCCGTTCATATCGGGCATAGCTCCCATTGGCGGACGCATTCCTGCCAACCGGGTCGAAAAGATTTTTTTCTGCTCCTTCAGGTTCAGTTTATACACCTTCTTATATTGTTTGTCGGTCAGTTGCAGTTCTTTCTGCATTTGATCTGTAATCCGTTGGGCAGCCTTTTCAGGTGAGGGAACTTCGCGCGGAAGTTCTTTTTGTTCTGCTCTCGGTTCGGGCTCTTGTGCCTGCAACTGAACTGCACCGCATGTTAGGCAAACAGCCAGTAACCATAATGAAGCATATCTTTTCATAAGCTTTTCGTTTTAATCCGATGCAAATGTAAATGATTCAACGAGACTGCAAAAATCGAATCTACTAATTGGCGAGTTTTATCGACTAATTGAATAATCTTGTGTCCTGAAACAACATTCGTATGAAGAGAAATTTCTGATTCTACACCTTCTTATATTAAGAAACACACAGCCTGTCACTACAAACATGAACCTGCTTTCCCGACGAAGGCCGGCTGCTATCAGAGCAATATTAAGGAAATCCGCAGCTTATCTTAAGGTTATTCCATGAAAATTCCGTAACTTTGCTTTCTAATCTACAAAAAAGAATCAATCGTAAAGAATACATATATGGAAACTACCCGTCAGAATAAAATAGCCCGACTGCTGCAAAAGGAACTGAGTGACATTTTCCTGTTGCAGACCAAGTCTATGCACGGTACGCTGGTTTCGGTCAGCACCGTACGTATCAGCCCGGATATGAGCGTGGCACGTGCCTACCTCAGCGTATTTCCTTCGGAAAAGGCCGACGAAATAGTCAAGAATATCAATGCAAATATGAAGTCCATCCGCTATGAACTGGGTACACGTGTGCGCCACCAGCTACGTATCATTCCGGAACTGAAGTTCTTCATTGACGATTCATTGGACTATCTGGAAAGAATAGACGAACTCCTGAAACAGTGAATCTGCCCTTCTACATAGCCCGCCGCTACCTCTTCTCGAAGAAGAAGCACAATGCCATCAACATCATTTCTGCTGTGTCGGTATGTGGAGTGGCATTGGCCACTTTGGCATTGGTATGCACCCTGTCTGTCTTCAATGGGTTTCAGGACATGGTAGCGGGATTCTTCACCGCTTTCGATCCGGAACTGAAAATTACCGTTCGCGAAGGCAAAGTGTTCGATCCGCATGAATCGCATGTGGCACAGATACATGCTATGCCCGAAATAGAAGTATGGACCGAAACACTGGAAGAGAATGCCATGGTACAATACAAGGACCGACAGACAATGGCTGTCATCAAGGGAGTGGAAGACAACTTCGAACAACTGACTGCTATTGACAGTCTGTTGTATGGTACCGGAAAGTTCGTACTGAACGATTCGGTGGTCGATTATGGCATTTTGGGTGTGGAACTGATGTCCGAACTGGGTACCGGCATCCAGTTTGTAGACCCGTTGCAAGTATATGCTCCCAAACGGAATGCACGAGTCAACATGGCCAACCCTGCCGCCTCGTTCAACAGCGACTATCTGTTCTCGCCGGGAGCTGTGTTTATAGTCAACCAGCAGAAATACGATGCGCGCTACATACTTACATCGCTTGGCTTTGCCCGCTGTCTGTTTGATTATGACACCGAAGTGTCGGCCATCGAAATCAAGTTGAAGCCCGGCAGCAATATCGATGCCGTCGAAAAGAAAATGGAAGAGATACTCGGCGAACGGTTTGTAGTGCAGAACCGTTACGAGCAGCAGGCCGATGTTTTCCGCATTATGGAAATCGAGAAATTCATATCCTATCTGTTCCTGACTTTTATTCTGGCCATTGCCTGTTTCAATGTCATCGGTTCTCTGTCGATGCTGATACTGGACAAGCGTGACGATGTGGAAACACTGCGCAATCTGGGTGCCGGTGATCAGTTGATAACACGCATATTCCTGTTCGAAGGACGAATGATATCTGTCTTCGGTGCAAGTATGGGAATTGTTTTAGGATTGCTGCTTTGCTTTCTGCAACAAAAGTTCGGACTCATTTCATTGGGTGGAGGAAACGGTAGCTTTGTAGTCGATGCCTATCCGGTCAGCGTACACCTGACGGATGTATTGCTTGTTTTTGTTACCGTCATTGCGGTTGGCTTCCTGTCGGTATGGTATCCGGTGAAGTATCTTAGCCGTCGGTTGTTGTCGGTTACTTCTTCCGAATGATAGTCAACCCGTCACGCAACGGGAGAATTACCTTTTCTACACGGCTGTCGGCTGCTACCAAATCATTGAACTCCTTGATGCGGATAGTTTGCAGGTCGGAAGCATGCGGATGCTCTTCGAGTACATGTCCGTCCCACAACGTATTGTCGGCTATGATGTAACCACCGTCGGAAAGGCGCGGAAGCACCATTTCGTAATAGTCGATGTATTTGCGCTTGTCCCCATCGATAAAAGCCAGATCGAATGTTATATCTAATTCGGGAACCAGCTTCAACGCATCGCCTATATAGAATTTTATTTTGTCAGCATACGGCGATCCTTCCAGCCAGGGACGTGTAAAGTCCTCCTGTTCGTCGTTGATTTCGAAGGTATGAAGCATTCCTCCTTCGGGCAGGCCTTCGGCCATACAAAGAGCGGAGTAACCGCTATATGTTCCTATCTCCAGTACTTGTCGGGGACGTATCATTCGTACAAACATCTTCAGCATTCTGCCCTGCAGATGGCCCGATGCCATGCGCGGATAAAGCAGTTTCAGATGCGTATCCCGATAGAGAGCGCGAAGATAATCGCCTTCATCATCAATGTGCTGTAGGATGTATTCGTCTAACGACATGGACATAGAAATGAAAAATTAATAGTTAATAATTAAAGTTTCGGAGTCAGCCTTTCCTTGGAATGTAAGAAAGCTATAGAAGTTATCACTCCGCTGTATTCCGTTAGAAGTTAAAGCCAATAGACTTGTAAAAAGAAAAGTGGAATAACAGATCTATTGGCTTTTAACTCCCAAGTTCGCTCAAAGCGGGTGATAACTTCTTTAACTTCTGTGAGTTTAACTTCGTCGATTTTCAATTCGGTAAAACCGAAACTTTAGAAGTTTATAAATACCGGTTGCAATTAGGCAATACGCTTTCGTTGGCGTGCTTCAAGGCGTCTTCTACTACGTTGATTTCCAAGAAGGAAGTCTGCGTACCGGCCTTTCCGCTGCTCAGATATCCCACCATGTCGGTAGGTTGCAGACGGCCCTCCTGCAACAGGCGACGCAAAGCGGCAAAATAATATTCCTGACCGTTGGCCAGTTCGGGCATATAGATCGCTTCTACACCGTAGGACAGAGCCAGATGGCGCATGGTCTTCTCCTTATAGCAGATGGCCAGTACCGGATACTTACCACGGAAAGCAGCCAGATTGCGTGCTGTACGTCCGCTGTAGCTGTCGGTAATGATGGCGCGGATTTTCAGCTTTGTAGTGGCTTTTACCGCCTGCTTGGCAAGGAAAGCTGTCACGTCGTTGCTGTTTTCGTCGAGCGGTATACGGATGTCGTTATCGGGCAGTTTGTCTTTTTCGGCCTGTGCAGCAACTTTCGTCATGGTCTTTACAGCTTCTACCGGATATTTGCCGTATGCTGTCTCGCCACTCAGCATCAAGGCATCGGTGCGGTAGTAGATGGCATTGGCGATGTCTGTTACCTCGGCACGTGTAGGACGTGGATTATTGATCATGGTGTGAAGCATCTGAGTTGCTACAATTACCGGTTTCTTGGCCAGGATACACTTGCGTATCAATATGCGCTGGATACCCGGTATACGTTCCTGCGGCACTTCGATGCCCAAGTCGCCACGGGCAATCATCACACCATCGGCTACTTCCAGAATCTCATCAATGTTGTCAACCCCTTCCTGATTCTCTATTTTGGCAATGATCCGAATGTCGCTGCCGTGAGCATCCAGAATTTCCTTGATGTCAAGTACATCCTGTTTGTTGCGGACGAAGGAGTGAGCAATGAAATCTATATCTTTCTCGATGGCATAGAGAATGTTATTGCGGTCCTTTTCTGTCAACGAAGGCAAGTTGATGCGTACACCCGGCACATTGACGCTCTTACGGCTTCCTAAACTTGCCTCGTTTTGCACTTCACACAACAGATAGTCATCGCATTTTTCGATAACAGCCAGTTCCAGATCACCGTCGTCAATCAGTATTTGTCCGCCTACGTTCAGATCACGGACGAAATCGGGATAAGAAACGGAAATGCACTCGCGTGTAGTTTCCTGTTCGGGGCGGCCTACTACCTTCACACGGTCACCTACCTTGAATGAAATTGGTTCGGCCAATACAGTAGTACGCACTTCGGGGCCTTTTGTGTCCATCAAAATGGCGATTCGGTTAGACACTGTCCGTACATTGTTTATCAGCTTTTCAGCTCCTTCACGACCCAGGTGAGCTGTATTCATACGCACCACGTTCATGCCGGCTTCGAACAACTGTTTTATAAAATCTACTTCACAACGCTGGTCCGAAATGGTTGCTACGATTTTAGTCTGCTTCAATAACATAATCTATATACCTATTTATTAGTAATGATTTAAATTCGTAATTTGTCTTTTATTTCAGTTTCTTCCACCTCTTCGAGAGTGCTCATGGATTCTCGGCTCTTCTTTTTTCAAGAGGAGTCGGAGGGGATGAATCAATGGTTTAGCAAGGCTTCTAATGCCAGACGATAGGAATCGAGGCCAAAGCCCAGAATGACTCCTTTACATGCACAAGAGATCATGGACGTATGACGGAAAGTCTCACGGGCATGTACGTTGGATATATGTACCTCGATGACTGGAGAAGTAACCGCACGAATAGCGTCCTGCAGAGCAATCGACGTATGAGTATAGGCACCTGCGTTTAGAATAATGCCATCTACATCGAATCCAGTTTCCTGAATCTTATCAATCAACTCTCCCTCAATGTTCGACTGGAAATAGTCAATCTGCACATCCGCATATCGGGAACGAAGTCCGGCAAGGTAATCTTCAAAAGTAACGCTACCGTAGATAGTCGGTTCGCGCTTGCCCAAAAGATTTATATTCGGGCCATTAATTATTTGTATCCTCATAACACAATTTTTTATACCTTTGTCTCCACAATGATTGTTCATTCTGAGTGCAAAGGTAGGAAAAAGAAATGAAATCGGAAGTAAAATCAGCGAATAAGGACAGGCAAACGCTGATAATCAGCAAATATAAGCAATACTTGAGACTGGAGAAATCGCTTTCGGCCAACACTTATGATGCTTACCTGAGCGATTTGGAAAAGTTGCTGCATTTTACTGAAAGTGAACAGATTGGAATAGATGACATTACGCTGGACGACCTGCAGAGATTTGCAGCCGGACTGCACGACATTGGCATCCATCCCCGCTCGCAGGCGCGCATCATTTCGGGCATCCGTTCGTTTTTTCACTTTCTGGCGTTGTCCGACTTCCGCAAAGATGATCCCAGCGAACTGCTGGAGGGACCGAAAATAGGATTCAAACTGCCCGAAGTGCTGTCGGTCGAAGAAATCGATGCCATTATCGGCGCCATCGACCTCAGTAAGGACGAAGGACAACGCAATCGCGCCATACTGGAAACACTCTACAGTTGCGGACTTCGTGTATCAGAACTGTGTAACCTGAAGTTGTCGGATCTCTATTTCAAGGAAGGCTTCATCAAAGTAGAAGGAAAGGGCAACAAGCAACGGCTGGTACCCATTTCGTCACGCGCCATCAAAGAAATTGAAAATTGGTTTATCGACCGCAACACCCGCTGGAAAATCAAAAAGGATTTTGAAGATTATGTCTTTCTGGCGCGATGGGGAAAAAACATATCACGTATCATGATTTTTCATCTGATCAAAGAGCTGGCCGAGAAAGCCGGTATCACCAAAAACATCAGTCCGCACACCTTTCGGCATTCGTTTGCGACTCATCTGCTGGAAGGCGGAGCAAACTTGCGCGCCATCCAATGCATGTTGGGGCACGAGTCAATCGCAACAACAGAAATCTACACTCACATCGACCGCAATATGCTAAGAAGTGAAATCATAGAGCATCATCCACGCAATATCAAGTACCGAGAGAGCAAGAATTTCATTAAATTATAATAAATCTGCCCAATCTATTAACAAAATGTCTTAAGAATTAATATCTTTGCCTTGTATATGCCCGTGGGAGCAGAGTACAATAACAAAAGAATAGACAAATTTCAATTACAAACAATTAATTTATACCTAAAATGACTAAGAAACTGTATTTGCCGCTGTTAGTGGCATTAGTTGCTGTCCTCACATCGTGTGGAAGCAAAATGGGAGAGTTGTCATCAGATTACTTTACCGTAACACCTCAAGTTTTGGAAGCTGTAGGAGGCAAAGTACCTGCTACCATTAACGGTAAGTTCCCCGAGAAGTATTTCAACAAGAAAGCCGTTGTAGAAGTAACTCCGGTTTTGAAATGGGAAGGTGGCGAGGCTAAAGGCCAGTCTGCCGTATTCCAAGGTGAAAAAGTTGAAGGTAACGAACAGACTATTTCCTACAAGATGGGTGGTAGCTACACAATGAAGACTTCTTTCGACTATGTTCCCGAAATGGCTAAATCAGAACTTTATCTGGAATTCAAAGCTACTATCGGTAAAAAGACAGTTGAAATCCCTGCCGTTAAGATTGCCGACGGTGTAATCTCTACTTCTGAAATGGTTGAGCAGACTTTGGGTAGCGCCACTCCGGCTTTGGGTGCTGACGCATTCCAACGTGTTATCAAAGAAAAGCACGATGCACAGATCATGTTCTTGATCCAACAAGCTAACGTACGTGCCAGCGAGCTGAAGACTGCCAAGGAATTCAACGAAGAAGTTAAGAATGTCAGCGAAGCTGCTAACAAGAAGATCAGCAACATCGAAATCTCTGCTTATGCTTCTCCCGATGGTGGTTACGATCTGAACAAGGGTCTGGCCGAAAACCGTCAGGACAACACTGCTAAGGTTATCAACAAGAACCTGAAGAAAGACAAAATTGAAGCTACTGTAGATACTAAGTATACTGCACAGGACTGGGAAGGTTTCCAGGAACTGGTTTCTAAATCCAACATCCAGGATAAGGAACTGATTCTCCGCGTTCTGTCTATGTATCAGGATCCTGAACAAAGAGAGCAGGAAATCAAGAACATCTCTTCTGTTTACAAGACTTTGGCTGACGAAGTTCTTCCGCAACTGCGTCGTTCTCGTCTGACTTTGAACTACGAAGTTATCGGTAAGTCTGACGAAGAAATCTCTAAGCTGGCTGAAAGCGATGCTAAACAGCTGAACCTCGAAGAACTGCTGTACGCTGCTACACTGACTAACGATGCTGCAAAGAAAGAAGCTATCTATACAAAAGCTACTCAGAACTTCCCGAACGACTACCGCGCATACAACAACCTCGGTAAGCTGGCTTACCAGGCAGGTAACCTTGACAAGGCTGAAAACTACTTCAAGAAAGCCGCTTCTATCAAGGACGCTCCTGAAGTGAACATGAACCTTGGTCTGATCGCTCTGAACAAGGGTGATAAGGCTGCTGCTGAATCTTATCTGGGCAAGGCTGCCGGTGCTGAAGAACTGAACGAAGCTCTGGGTAACCTTTACATCGCTCAAGGTCAGTATGACAAGGCTGTTAACGCATTCGGCGATATCAAGACTAACAGCGCCGCTCTGGCACAGATCCTGGCTAAGGACTACAACAAGGCTAAGAACACACTGGCTGGCGTAGCTACTCCGGATGCTTACACTGACTACCTGATGGCAGTACTGGGTGCAAGAACCAACAATACTTCTATGGTAACAAGCAGCTTGAAGAACGCTGTAGCAAAGAACCCGGCATTGGCTAAGAAAGCCGCTTCTGACCTGGAATTTGCTAAGTACTTCACAAACGCTGACTTCATGAACATTATCAAATAAGAAAGGTTTAGCTGGTGAGTTTATAAGTTCGCTTGTTAAAGCAACAACTCAATAACTCCAAACTAAATAACAATAAAGAAGTTGCCCGGCATACGAAATTATGTCGGGCAACTTTTTTTTATATCCGGCAAAAGAAGTACATTCGCAGCAAGTATCAGAAGAAACATCATAATGAAGAAAATCAACCTCGTATACACACTGCTTTTCATCCTCGCGGCTTGCGGCGGAAAAACAACCGTAACGACCACCATCAGTGGCGAAATCAAGGGACTGGGCAATGACACCCTTTACCTCTTTGGTGCCGATCCCATTTACGATGGGATGGACACGCTGCCCGTAAAGGAGGGTAAGTTTTCGGCCGAACTGTCGGTCGACACACTGGTAACAGCTTATCTGCTCTTTGACGACGGAACCAGATACCCGATATTCATTGGCAAAGGCAATTCCATACTAATAAAAGGAAACGTCTCCGACCCAACTTTACTGGAAGTGACCGGCAACACCGCCAACGATGAGCTGACCGCTTACCAGAAAGATCTGAAAGGACTGGGCAAACCGTCTGAAAGGGCGTTGCAGGAAAAGGCGGAAGCCTTCATTACGACGCATCCGTCATCGCTGGTCAGTGTCTACCTGCTGGAAAAGTATTTCGTAAAGACAGCGCAGCCCGATCTGCGACGTATCGAACGTCTGATAAACAGCCTGACCGGTGAGCTGAAAGACCGTCCTACGGTGGACCAGCTGGCCAAGCAAATCCTGGAGGAAGAGAAAACCGATGTCGGTAAAACAATTCCTTACTTCAAGCTGCCCGACACCGAAGGAAAAGAAACCACCCGTACCGACTTCAAGGATCAGTACATCCTGATACACTTCTGGGCATCGTGGGATTCGCTCAGCATGAAGCAGAACGAGATGTACAAGCGTATCTATAAGAAAGAACAGAAGAACAAGAATTTCGCCCTGCTGGGCATCTCGCTCGACACCGACCGGAAGGCATGGCTGGATGCCATCAAGCAGGATACGCTGAAGTGGAAACAAGTATGCGACCTCGACGGATGGCACTCTACATTCATCGGCCAGGTATCGCTACACAGCCTGCCCGCCAACATCCTTGTCAGCCCCTCGGCACGAATCGAAGGAAAAGACCTCGACGAAGACGCCATCAAGCAAAAGCTGGAGGACATCGAGCAGGAAGCCAAAGAAAAGAAAGCCCGGGAGCGGAGAAGGAGATAATCCGCTACCGCCACCTGGCAACCCTTGGGGAAAGTTCCCCTTATAACCATTACCTTACTCTAATACCGAACAAGCACCATGCTAATTAAAGTCTACGGAGCAGCCGTACAAGGCATTGACGCTACCCTTATCACCATCGAAGTAAACAGTTCGCGAGGCTGCATGCTCTACCTCGTCGGACTGCCCGACTCTGCCGTCAAGGAGAGTCAGCAACGCATCCGTTCGGCCTTGCAGGTCAACGGTTACCGCATGCCCACGTCCACCATCACCATCAACATGGCCCCTGCCGACATACGCAAGGAAGGTTCGGCCTACGACCTCCCGCTGGCCATCGGCATGCTGGGAGCTACCGAAGTCGTACACCCCGACAAGCTGGAAGAATATCTGCTGATGGGCGAACTCAGCCTTGACGGAAGTCTGCAACCCATCAAGGGCGCACTTCCCATCGCCATCAAGGCGCGCGAACTGGGCTTCAAAGGTTTGATTCTGCCTCGCCAGAACGCACGCGAAGCAGCTGTGGTGAACAAGCTCAACGTGTACGGCGTGGAAAACATCAAGGAAGTGGTGGAATTCTTCAACGGGGAGCGCGAGCTTGAAGCCACCATCGTAAACACCCGTGAGGAGTTTTATGCCCAGCAGACTATGACCGACCTCGATTTTGCCGACGTCAAAGGGCAGGAGAACGTGAAGCGTGCCCTCGAAGTGGCAGCGGCTGGCGGGCACAACATTCTTCTGATCGGTGCTCCCGGCAGTGGAAAGTCCATGCTGGCCAAGCGACTGCCGTCCATCTTGCCTCCGTTGTCGCTGGGCGAGAGTCTGGAAACTACCAAGATACATTCTGTAGCGGGAAAGTTGGGCAAGGACGGTGGACTGATAACCAAACGTCCCTTCCGCGACCCGCACCATACCATTTCGACCGTGGCTATGACGGGTGGCGGCACTTTCCCCCAGCCAGGCGAAATCAGTCTGGCGCATAACGGTGTCCTCTTCCTCGACGAGTTGCCCGAGTTCAATCGCAACGTGCTCGAAGTGTTGCGCCAGCCGCTCGAAGACCGCAAAATCAGCATCTCGCGCGTGAAGTGCAACATCGATTATCCCGCCAGCTTCATGCTTGTGGCCAGTATGAACCCTTGCCCGTGCGGCTACTACAACCATCCCACCAAAGCCTGCGTATGTACGCCCGGCCAGGTGCAGAAATACCTGAACCGTATCTCGGGTCCGCTGCTCGACCGCATCGACCTGCAGATTGAAGTCATCCCCGTACCCTTCGAAAAGATGTCCGACGCCCGCCCCGGCGAAGCCAGCGCCGTCATTCGCGAACGGGTGATACGTGCCCGTCAGATTCAGGAACAGCGCTACGCCTCCATCCCCGGTGTCTACTGCAACGCCCAGATGACCAGCCGCCTGCTTTCGCTCTATGCCCGCCCCGACGACCGTGGTCTGGCTTTGCTGAAGAACGCCATGAATCGCCTTAACCTCTCGGCCCGCGCTTACGACCGCATCCTAAAGGTATCGCGTACCATTGCCGACCTCGAAGGCAGCGAACATATCCAACCCGCTCATTTGGCCGAGGCCATCGGCTATCGTAACCTGGATCGTGAGGACTGGGCTGGCTGAGATGTAGGACACTTGCATTTCATTTATACGACACAAGTGTGGCTCGCGAGAGACACTTGCACCTTGTACGGCTCGCGAGAGACACTTGCACGGCTCGCGAGCCATACAAGTGTTGTTCAGCGGGGTTGCTAATGAAAACCTGTGGGGTTGTCAGTGAGAACCTCAGGGGTTGTTGGTGGAAACCTGTGGAGTTGTTCGTGAAAACCTGTGGGGTTGTTGGTGAAAACCTGTGGGGTTGTTTGCGAAAACTCGTGGAGTTATTCGTTATCCCCTTTCGGCTAAAGAGGATGTTTGCGTGCGTAAAGTGTTACTTGATGGACGTAAAGTGCCACTTTACAGACGCTGAAACCTATGTTGGCAGGGTAGAAGTCTACTGTTTGGGAGGTGTTTCCCCGTTTTGCCTTCACGCTTTCACTTTTCTCTTTTTTCGGCTGAAAAACAGGTAAATAGGGTGAAAGATGAGGTTTTACGCCCGGTTCACCGTTCGTTTTACGCGTGTCGCATGTTTCACCGTAATGCGTTCATTGCGAGATTGTTGTGGTGAAATTTCGCTGGAAAATTACTTTATAGGTGTGAAACTTGCCTCTGCGCTCACCTTTCATTATCTTTAGATAAGATAGAATTCGGTTCGGCATAGTCAAAAACTGAAAACTTTGTTTTCTTTTTGCCTCTGCGCTCACCTTTCGCTATCTTTGCCCCCAAATAATATCTATCATTAAGGTTTTAAAATATAAGCAGCAATGAAGAAGATACCCAGTTTTACTATCGACCACATCCGCCTGTTGCGTGGCATCTACGTATCGCGCAAGGACGAGGTGAACGGTGAAGTGATCACCACTTTCGATATCCGTATGAAGGAACCCAACCGCGAGCCGGCTCTCGGCCAGGGTGCCCTGCACACCATCGAGCATCTGGCAGCCACCTACCTGCGCAACAATCCGCAGTGGCAGGACCGCATCATCTATTGGGGACCTATGGGATGCCTGACCGGAAACTATCTGTTGATGCGTGGCGACCTGCAACCCGAGGACATCGTGCCGCTGATGCAGGAAACCTTCCGCTTTGTAGCCGAATACGAAGGCGAAGTGCCCGGTGCTGCTCCGCAGGATTGTGGCAACTATCTGCTGCACGACCTGCCCATGGCCCGTTGGGAGTCGGCCAAATATCTGCATGAGGTACTGGAGCACATGACCGAAGCCAACATGCGTTATCCCGAGAAAGACTGACCGGGACAGCAGAGAGAACGGCATAAGAAAACGGTCACCAACTGTTGCCGCAGGATGTAAAATCCGGGCGGGGCAGTTGGTGGCCGTTGTTTTTATAATATAAATGTCAGACTGGCTTCGTGTATGCTTCTTATTCGATGTAGTTCGGTGTGAACTGGAAGTCGGAAGCACCCTTCGTAGTCGTGAAGTCTGTACCGGTATAGTCTTTCGGCCCCGGCATGAACAAGGCGTGTTGCAGGATGTATCTTACACGTTCCTTCTGCTGCTCGCTGAAGCTGTTGGCATCGGAGATGGCATAGTCCATAATATTGGTAGAGCGGAACTCCTCACCGGTCTGACTGTTGGTGCGCATCACGTATGTCTGATAGGCTTCGGACGACTTGGATGTGATGGCAGGATTATAGGTCAGATAGCTTGTCAGCTTGTTGTCGTATTGGAACTTATTGTAAGGCGGTGTATCTGTACAATAGTCAGTATCCAGGCTGGTATTCGTATTGCCGTTATTCAGCTGGTTGAAAGCATGATATAGGCCCAAGAAGTGTCCCAGCTCGTGTGCCAGCGTTACGCCTATGTCCGAAACAGAGTATGCTTCGTCGTTGTTGGTCAGGTCGTAGATGTACTTATTGTTGATACACACACACTGCGGATAGGGATTCTCGTTCAGGTCTGCTCCCTTCAAGGCAGTACTGATGCCTTCCATTTGATATGGTTCGGGCAGCCACGGGAATTGTGAGATACCCAGAATCTGACTGTCTTCGAAGTTGTAGAGCATGATGTTGATATATTTGTTTGTATCCCACAGTAATGCCTTGTATTTCGGCTCGCCGCTACCCATGAAGGCGCTGCAGTCCATTGTGGTATATTGCCATTTTTCGCGGCTAACACCCGGTTCCTCCAGGCGGTTGCCTTCAGGATCTTCCGTAGCCATGACAAACTCCAGATTCAGATCCACACCGCATTCACGATAGTATTGGTTGACGCGATCCATCACTTTCTGCAGGTGTCCTGCCTCTACGTAGTGCTGGGTGTTGTTGGCGTTCCAGTAGAGTACGTGGAAGACGACAGGCAGTTTGTAGTGGTGGTTGGCACTATAGGTGTAGGCTTCTTGCTCAATAAGGATGGACTGATTGATACCCTCTTCGTTGGTCAGGGTGATCGTACCCGTACGTTTGTCCTGATTCAGGTTTTCGTCCACGGTCAGCGTCAGCAGGGTTTGCGATTCGTTTACCTGCCATTCTACCCATGCTGGTGCGGCCGATACGGTCCATGCGCTGGTACTTGTTACGGTTATTTCGAACTGACTGCCTTCGATTTCGGCAGTCAGTTCGGTTTCATCTATTGTTAGCGCCGGCGTTACATCGTCGTTGGAGCAGCTGAAGCACAAGGCCATTGTGATCAGCAGGAACAGATATTTCAGTTTCATGTTTTGTCAGTTTGTTGGTTTATTCATATTCGAATGCTACAGACTTGTTTACACCGCAACTGATAACGTTGTCCACAGTATAACGCGAACCGCTTGCGTTGCGCGATACGATGATGAGTACACGTACGTTGGACAGATTTTCGATGTCCATACTGTTCAGGTCGAACTCGTGTACGAACATCTGTGTTTCGCCTGCCTGGCACTCTTCTTTACCGCCCAGGTTGCCACCTGTGATGGGGCTGGTTGATGAGATGCAGCGCAGTACGTTGCTGTGATGGGTGAAGTCGTAGGTTTCTTCCAACGACGGGTAACCGTTCATCTGTCCTTTGGCATAGATGTCGTCTTCTACCACCCAGGCAGATACACGGTATTTTCCGGTTTGGCCTACCTTGACAGAAGCTGTAACGCTGAGGCTGCCCGATGTTTCTGTGCCCGATACAGCGGCACTGATGCCGGTGCTGGCTGCTGTTTTCAGTTGTTCCTGAGCTTCAGACTGAATACGTCCGCATACGCTGGCTGGAGAATCAGAGCCAAAGATACCCATGATTTCGCTACTTGATTGCAGGTTGAAGAGCAGTGCCGGGATGCCGGAGTTGGAGATACCTGTTTCTTTCAGTACAGAGTTGCTATAAGTGGAAATCATATCGTCGCCCGACATAACGCCGTGTGCGGCAGCCACTACAGTACTTTTGTATTCCTCGGTTTTCTCGTATTCAGTCAGTCCGGCAATCATCATCGGACAGTAAGTACAGCCAAGGCTTGTGCCTTGCAGGGCAAGGATGTGGTGTTTGAATCCGTCGAACTTGGCAGGTTGCGGATCGGCAGGTAGTTCAAGCATCCCTCCGATTACGGTAACAGTGATTGTGGTCGACATTTCGCCGTTGTAGCTGGCAAAGAAAGAGTATTCACCAGTAGTGGTCGAAGTAAATGTTGTGCCGCTGAACTGTTCGAAGGAGCTTCCTTTCTTCTGGTAGATGGCAGCCTGGTCTGTAACATCTTTGTCACCTTTCAATACGGTGAAGACGGCGGCGTCTGTTCCGTTGTTCTCGATGTAGGTGGCGGATGCTTTGAGCGTCAGTGTGCCCTCGCCATTGCCTTCGTCTGTTGGATCGTCCGATCCCGAGTTGCCTGTACATGCGGCGGTGAATGCCAGAATGAACAGACAGGTCAGTAAATTCCAGTATTTTTTCATAATGTTCTTTTGCTTTTAATTAAAATGAAGTGGTTAATGTCAAGTTGGCTCCTGTATAGGCAGGGGTGTATCGGCATACGCCTCCCGAGCATACATATCCGGCGCGGTTGCGTCCGTAGCTCAGTTGCAGGCGTGTGTTCTTTTGCGTGTAGCTGACGGAGCCGCTGTAGTAGTGCACTTTGGTAGTGCCTAGGTTGTACATGTCGCTCACCGAAAAACTCCAGCGGGGCGCAAGGCTGAACTCAACCAGTCCGGCCACCCAGTCTTTCTCGTAATCCTGTGAGTAGAGGTATTGCACTTCGGCACGGAGCGACTTTTTGCGGTCGAACTTGTAGAGACCGTCCAGTACAACGATGTTCGATGCGTAAGTTACGTCATCCATTCCGTGTGTGGGACTCCATTCCTGTACCGAGACAAGCAGGGTGGTCTTGAACTGTTTGTTCCACTGACGTTCAACGTCGCCGTTGATGTCGCGCCACAGCAGTCTCGATTTTTTGGTAACAGCTTTGTCCGAGTAGAACATGGAAGCGTTGGCGTGGAAGTTCCAGTACTGGCTGCGGTCTTTCTTGTTGCGCAGGGAGTAGTAGATGTCCACCTGTCCGCCCCGTTCGCCTTCGCCGTTACTCTGGTAGGGATTCAGGTTGGCCAGCATGTAAGTATATTGACGGGTCAGTGCGGGCAGATAGTTCAGAATGTTTCCTGTACCGTTACCGGTGTACGACAGTTTAGTGCTCATGTATTTCAGTTCGCGATAGGTGGCCAGTACGGAAAATCCCTTATGGCTGTAACCCAGTTCGGCAAGCAGTCCGTGTCCCTGGTCGGTGGTACCTATCAATGCGGGCGAAATATCGTTGCTTTTGCCTACGTATTCTACGCGGGCGTTGAGGCCTTTCCAGTCGAAGTTGGCACGTGCTGAATACATGTTTACGTTGGGGCGTGCGACGCCGGCCATTTCATCGGGCACTTCTTCGTTGCGGTTTACCAAGCTACCTTCGATGCTGAAGAATGTTTCTGTCCAG
Organism: Bacteroides sp. CAG:633; assembly: GCF_000435115.1. Lineage (NCBI taxonomy): Bacteria > Pseudomonadati > Bacteroidota > Bacteroidia > Bacteroidales > Bacteroidaceae > Bacteroides > Bacteroides sp. CAG:633. The sequence goes on from NZ_FR883121.1 coordinate 17,406, forward strand.
CCGGTCAGGTTGTCGATGGACAAGCTCAAGTCACCGCCTCGTACCCAGGAGTCGGCGTAGTCGGTATACAGGCGCGGACGTCCGTAGAGTCCCTTTACGGTGATATAGTTCTTATAGTTGTACGAACCATACACACCCTCGATGGAGTTGTTGATACCCAGTGTGCGGTCTTCGAAACTACGGAATACCATTCCCGAACCAAACTGTTCGAAAATGTCTCCGGCCCGGAAGGAAAAGTTATCGTCCTGCCAGTTTACATATTTGATACCTAGAATAGCTTTCTTGTCACCATAGACACCAATGTCGTATCCCTGTAAGGCAGGCAGATAGCCTTCCAACTGAACCCCAGCACTGAATTTGCCTTGAGTATAGTCCAGCTTCAGGTAATTGTTGCTTCCGAAGTGGTCTTCCGGATAAACGCTGTTTTCCGATCCGAGTTTGTTGTCTTTTACGTAGTAGATGCTGTTTGATTCGAGGCTTCCGCTCAGGTGTCCTTTACTTTGGGCAGACAGTTCGGGCGTGGCAGCACAGGCTGACAGCAGTAGAAATAGCAGATGTTTTTTCATTGTTTGGCGATTGCTTTAAGTTGCTCTAACAATTCGTATTCACTACCCGGCGTATAGCCAGTGTGCGAATAAACGATTTTTCCGTTACCGTCGATAACGAAGGTATGTGGTGTAAGGGTTACGTTCATGGCACGCTTCAGATCTTGGTTCTTGTCAAACAGACAGATGAAATTCCAGTCGTAGCCCTGAGCCATGGAGCGGGCACGTGCTGTGAAGCGGCTGTCGTCGATGGAGACGGCAATGACGTTGAAGTCTACTTCTTCTCTCCATTCGTCCAGAAGTTCGTTCAGGGTGTTCAGTTCGGTCAGGCAAGGTTTGCAGGTGACACCCCAGAAGGAAACGATGGCAGGCTTGCCACCAAGAATCTTTTGTGTATTGACTTGTTCCCCTTTTTCGTTTTCTACCTTGACGTCGGGCCATACAGATTGTGCAGAAGCTGAAACGGCCAGCAACAAGAAGAGGAATAATGAGCAGATAAATGATTTATTCATAGTTGGAGAATGTTGAAAAGAGGGGGAGTGTGTCATAGTGAACCGTAAATCTTTGTAAGCCAGTATATACCAGCCTTTCACGATTGTTCTGACACACTTCCTCTCTTTATTCTTGTGTGAAATTGCAAATTACTTATTGATATTTTTCATCAGATTATCTGTTGAAAAAACAGTGCCTTTGACACATGTCTTACGTACAAAGTCGAACGGAGTACGAGTTCTGCGGAAGTAGTTGCCTTTGTGAGCCGAAACTTCAGGTACATTGATTGCAGTAACGCTGCGGCTGATGGCTTTTTGCATTTCTGCATCAGTTGCACGTGTCAGAACGATACCGTTTTCGGTTGACGGGAAACTCCATGACGGGTATCCGGGCATATATTCAACAGCAAATCCGGGACTGTAGAACAGACCTTCCTGTTCAACGGGTTTGATAGTGATGGTGTTCATGTCTTCGGATATCTCAACAGGGAATTCTGTCGTGTAGTAATTTCCTGCATTCTCCTTATTGTAGGCACAAAGTACCAATGGAGTAGACCAATCAGCTACAGGGTCAACATAGCGAATATAATCTAAGCCATTCTCTGCATAACGGGTAGTGATAATGGATACGCTGTCATTATCGTTTTGATCCTTTGCAATCTTCAGGAACAGTTTCGGTCCATAGTCGCGGAACAGTTCTTCGGTGCTGTATGCCGAATATTGTGTAGATTGGAACAGATCCCAAGAGTTGGCAAAAGCTGCGTCACGTTGGTCATAACTGAATCCGGTAGCAACCAGACAGTTCTGGTCTTTGTACTTCTTTGTATAGTAAGTAGCGTATTCTTTGTATTCCTCGAAACTGTTTTCAACGATTTTTTCTGCTTCTTCCTGAGTCTTACCTGTTGCAATGAAGTAGTTTACCAATTCTTCTTTTACATCAGCAGGTAAAGTGGTAACTTGTTCGGGGCTTGCGGAGATGGTAACAGGCATTTCAATTGTTTCTGTATTGAATACATTAGTCATCTTGGCTATCCAGTTTCCTTGTAGTTTACTGAACAGTGCACTGTTAACGGGAGCTTCAGGAATCAGAGCGGCTGATGTGGCACGACAACCTTCTTCCTGATAGAACAGTTTGGTCTTTTCATCTTCATTGTACGATTCCAAAACAAGCCAGCTTTCTGTTTCGTCAATAGAACTGAAGTACATGTCATAACCTTCGCTGCTGTTTATTGCACTTATTATTTGTGCATCGTTTTCGGTGATTCCGTACATAGACAGCATGTTTGCGATGTTTTCCTCTAAGTCGTCACCTTCCAAACCATTTAAGGTCGGATACCAATCTTTGGTGTAGTTGCATAAATACTTGATGGCAGCACAGTCGCCGTTGGGAGCCTTGATGTTGAAAGCTACCTTATAAGGATCTTCAAGAGTTAGCGGAGTGATGGTCAGTTCTACTGCAGGTTGATCCGATTCTATGGCTTTAATGCCTTCTACTTTATGGAAGCTTTGTACAGTTCCGTCTGCTTTATAGACAGCAGTGATGTACAAAGAATAAGTAACTCCTTTCTCAATAGGATAGGAAACTTGGCGTACTCCGTCAAAAATATCTCCCCAAATCAGTGCGGAAGCTTGGAGGCCGTCTTCACCACCGATGCTTTTTAAGTACAGTTCTTTGTCTTGATCAGCAAGAAATACAACGGCATACTGCAGAATGTCATCAGACGGAGTGAAAGTAACAACAGCTGTTTGTTCTGTCAATCGGTCGATATTGACGTTTACGTTGCCATTGCCTGTTTGAGCTTGCTGGGTGAAAAATACGGTTTTTGCATATTTTCCGTTGAATTTTACATTTTCACTTGAAGGTTGCTCTTCTGTGTATTCTTTGACATTGGGTAATGTGGAGAGGAGTACTCCCGGATCGTCTGGATAGTCTTCGCCTTGCAGGCGTTCTACAAATTCATCGGTATTTCCGTCTTTGTCGCATTCGCTGACAAAGAGTACGTATGCGGTACCCGGATGTACTGTATAAGTAAACAGATCTGGTTCGTAATCACTTTCGTTTAAAGCTCCGGCATAAGCATTGGCTCCATTTTCGATTGTGATAGTTTGTGAACCTTTAAAGCGTGGTTGTTTGGCTCCACCATTATATATGGTCCAGTCAACATCGTTTCTTCCGAAGTTTTCTATATAAGTAATATATTCGTCGTAAGGAACATAGCTTAAAGTATAGTAAGTTTCTTCGGAAGCTTCTATGTGGAATGTCGTCGAGAACATATCAGCTTTTACAATAGTCACCATTTGTGAATAATTGGGGGTTGTGATGACTTGTGAAAGAATCTTGTACTCGTTTCCTACTTTGAAAATAAAGAATACGGTATAGGTCTTGTTCCCTTCCAGTCCGGTAACGGTAACTTGTGCGGTTTCTCCGGTTACGGCTGTTATCGTTCCGTTTTCCTGTGCCTCTGCATAGACGATTACAGGATCTGGTTCGGTGGCGTTGCTGCCTTCTACTGTTTTGTAAACGAATGATTCTGCACCTTTAGTTTTTAGATTGAAAGTAGCAGAAGTGGCGAATATAGCATCAGAAGCAGGAGTTTCTACTTCGATTACTGTAGTGTCGCCATTGTTGGAGTCGTCATCAGAACAACTCCACATTCCGCAGGCCAGCGCGAAAAAGCCTATCAGGAATGAACATAGATACAATTTTCTCATAAAATTAAGTTTGTTAGTTTAATTTGTAAATAAATATGGTCATAGTAAAAACGCATACTATTTGGCAGGAATGTAAACCCCTGTAATAGCTGCGATGTATGTACAGACGTTTTCTCTTGCTATGTGTTTTGTTGTAAATAGCAATTGTCTGAAGGTCTTTTTGAAATACGCAAAGAATTCAAAAAAACACTTTTTTAAATTTGGTATCTGTTGAATTAAAAAGGAGGAACAGGTGACAACATGAAGTTGTTAGGAAGGATGGGATTGCGGTATAAATTTTGTCCTGCTTCTTTGCGTGTTATTTGTTGTTTATTGAAGGCATAATTGGTTGTTGCTAATGTATAACAGCAAATTGCTTGCGACAAGATTCCTTTTGCAGTCAACATGTTTTTTTCTTAATTAATTGTTAATTTTATGCGTGTTTCTGATTTTGTCGGCAAATATAGGCATTATTTCTGATTAACGATGATAAATCAGAACTTATTTTAATATAAACTACATTTTTTGCTTACAGAACGTTATTTGATTCGTGTAAATAATATGATTTTGTATATTTTTTGCAGATTTATTGAATAAATGGAAACGTAGGAATAATTTTCTAACTGAAAATTATTTTGAATGTGAGTTTCTTCTTTCTTATTATTTAATATATTGATAACTAGTGTATTGATATTTCCTTTTTTCTTGAATCTATGTTTAATAATGAATTGTAGAGTATGTATTAATTATTGTTAATTAACAAGGTGTACAGGTATTCAAAAAGGAGGAAATCGAAACCTGTTTTTTTGCTGTTTCAAATTTCCTCCTGATAATTGTAATTTCAATATGTGCTTTTAGATAATTTCGATACCCTGTTCCTTACAGAGCTGGAGTCCCAGGTCTTTTAATTTGAATTTCTGGATTTTACCACTGCCGGTCATGGGGAACTCCTTGACGAAGAAGATATATTTAGGAATCTTGTAACGCGAGATTTTGCCGATACAGAAGTCGCGTACATCGCTTTCGTGTAAGTCTGCTCCTTCGTGCAGAATGATGAAAGCTCCTACGGCTTCACCGTATTTCTTCGAGGGGATACCTGCTACCTGTACGTCTTTCACACCCGGAAGCTGGTAAAGGAATTCTTCGATTTCGCGCGGATAGATGTTTTCGCCACCGCGGATAATCATGTCTTTGATGCGGCCCGTGATGCGGTAGTTTCCGTCTTCGTCTTTCACACCCAAATCGCCCGAGTGTAAGAAACCGTTCTTGTCTATTACTTCGGCCGTTGCTTCTGGGTTCTTATAATATCCTTTCATGGTGTTATAACCACGGTTACACATTTCGCCTTGTACGCCTACGGGGCACTCTTCGCCTGTTTCGGGGTCGATGACACGCACTTCGGTGTGTTCGAAGTCGCGGCCTACGGTGTTGCAGCGTACTTCGAACGAGTCGTCGATGCGGGTGGCGGTCATGCCGGGCGCTGCTTCTGTCAGTCCGTATACGCTGGTTACCTTCATAAACATCTTTTCTTCTACCTGTTTCATCAGTTCTACAGGGCAGAGAGAGCCGGCCATGATGCCCGTACGCAGACTTGACATGTCGAACAGGTTGAACATCGGATGATTCAGTTCGGCAATGAACATGGTAGGCACGCCGTAAAGGGCCGTACAGCGCTCTTTATGAATGGAAGCCAGTACGACAAGCGGATCGAAACGTTCTACCATCACTTCAGTACATCCGTGCGTAAGACAGTTCATGGTGGCCAGTACCACACCGAAGCAATGGAACAGAGGTACGCAGACACAAAGTTTATCATCGGCAGTAAACTTCATGTGCTCTCCTGTCAGGAAACCGTTGTTGGTTATGTTGTAATGGGTCAGCATTACGCCTTTTGGGAAACCGGTGGTTCCACTGGTGTATTGCATGTTTACGACATCGTGGCAGGTTACCTGTGCCTTTAACTCATTGAGCCGGTCGTCGGCCACGTTGTTGCCCAACAACAGAATTTCAGATGTGTTGTACATACCCCGGTGCTTTTCCTGCCCTACATAGATAACGTTTTTCATGTATGGGAAGCGTTCGCTTTTCAAGTGACCTCGCTGGCAAGTTCTCAGTTCGGGGAGCATCTGATAAGTCATCTGCACGAAATCACTGTCTTTCTCGCCGTTGACAATGCACAGGGTGTGCATATCCGAGTTCTGGCAGAGGTATTCCAATTCGGCTTGTTTATAATTGGTATTTACGGTAACGTAGACGGCTCCTATCTTGGCACAGGCATATAACAATGTGAGCCAGTCGGGCACATTGGCGGCCCAGATGCCCACGTGAGTACCACGTTCTACACCGATGGCGATGAGACCTTTGGCCATGTCGTCAACACGGCGGTTGAACTGGCTCCAGGTGAAGCGGAGATTTCGGTCGGAATAAACGATGTATTCTTTGTCGGGTATTGTTTCGGCCCAATGTTCCAGCCATTGGCCGAGGGTACGTTCGTATAACATAAGCGTTTTTCTTTATTCGTTTTTCATTTATAAGTATTTCGTTTTTTCATTATTGAGCTTATAAACATCTGTTTATAGACTTAAAGATTACTTATTTAATATGTATCTGTCAGTATGAGTTGTTTTTTCCCAATGTGCAGTTCTGCTTGTGGGTGTTGTCGGGAGGGTGAAGTCCATAAAGCGGTGTAGTTCCCGTTTTTGCTTGGAGCTATTTTGTAGATGCCAGGAGTAAGGACTTCTACGATTGTTTTGTCCGGCAACTTCAGAGTGGCAGGGCGACTGGTTGCCATCCAGCAGGTTCCGTTTTCGAGTACAACAGCCTGCAATGAGCGGTCGTTATGCAGCACACGGATGGAATGGCGATCGAAGAGGGCAGTCTGCCGACGGTCGGAATCGGGTAATATCAGGTATTGGTAAGAAGCATTCTTTGGCGCTGTTCCGTGATTCAGGCAGAGCTGTATGACTTCGCCGCTTACGTTTTCGCGAGGATACATCTGCATGATATCGTGCCACTGTCCTGTACGTTTTTCGGTTGTAGCTGTTACATTCAGTTTTTCGTTCCAGGCGATGTAACCTGTGTGATGATGGAAATAGCGTACTTCGCTGGTCTGATTTTGGGTATCGCTTCCTGTTAAGACTTGCCAATTGCCATCGGGGCTCAAGAAATATAAGTTATCGCGTTTGTAGCATTGCTCAATAGCGGTAGTTACGGCCAAAGTGCTGTCGGCCTCTATCCCTGCTCCGAGGCATAGTATATAGTTGTCGGTGAAAATCCATGCTTTTCGCCCTTGTAGTCCGGCACGGTTCAAGTCCATGACAGTCATTCCCTGTTGTCCGTCTGATAGACCGCCTACAAAGTCTGCGTTATTGCGCGGGCGGTTGCCTTTGACCACTGGTATAGGAGCATCGCTTTCGAAGGCGGTGACACCTGGCAGCTTCCGCCAATCCCACAAAGGAAAAATGTCGAGGTATTCGTGTCCGTCGGTGTACACATAAGTGGCTCCGTCGGCCGAATAGAAACCTTTCATATTGTCACCGTTCAGTGTTTCTGTGCCGATGACTTTGTTCGAAGCCATTTTTACGGTGGCCATCCATGTAGGGCGGCGGTGTACGGTATAGTTGGAACAGAAAAAGTGTTTATTCCCAATCAGATCATTTCTTGAATGAAGTTGGAAATTCTCATTGCACAAAGCGCGGGCGGTGCTGTTGCATGATTCGGACATGCCTCCTCCCAGTTCGGTCGCCGCAAAAGCGGTAGAAAGACCTTTGTGGGTTTGTCCTTCACGGAAAAATTGTCTGCCCAGTGCGCTGATGTCCATTTGGCCTTTCCACAATATCCAGCGATATCCTTTATCAATAAGCTGACGAAGGATTTCCAGTTGTTCATCGCTAAAGGCCATTGAAGTTCCGGCAAAAACGCCTGAGTAGAAACTCATGCTTGCCAGAAAAGCCAGTCCGTAATTGCCGAACTGCTGTTGCGTGCCATGCTGGTGGAAACTCCAG
>NZ_FR883121.1:25159-31613 GCF_000435115.1 Bacteroides sp. CAG:633
AACTCCAGTCGGGCTGTATGCCTTCGGTTTGCCCCGTTACGATTTCGGATACGATGGTGTCGCGTGCCTGTCGTACCAGTTCTTTGTCTTCCTGAAGCAGGGCACGCACCAGCACATTGCCGGCCAGCCATACTTTGTTTTGTCCTGTCATGCCAAAACGTGCTTTTTCCATTACTTGAATGGCGCTTTGACGTTCTTCAGCTGTCAGTTGTGGCTCGAATAACAGGAAAGCATTGCCCAGTGTTTTCGGAACTCCGATCTGATTGTACCACCAGTTCGGACAGACAGGTTTGGCTGTGAACCAATAATGGAGTGCTTTGTGGATACAAGCCTCGACTTTATCGGAATGGTAATAAGGGCTTTCTGGCGAGGTGTATTGTTTGGTCAGTTCCAGGATGCGTTCGGTGTGGACGCGCGGTTCCCATCCCGAACGTTTTTGGTCCTGATAGTTAATGTCTGGCCAGGTGCCGTTTTCTGTCTGTTCGGATATATATTTTTGGATGGATGCCGCTTGTGAAGACTGGCGTTGAAAAAGTTCCACTACCATCTGGTCAGAAGCGCTTTCTTCTCGTGGCAGTTTTTCCAGCACTGCGTTCAGCTGCTTTTGTCCGGTGTTTCCCAATAATTGGATGAAGTTCTTTTTGGTACGGATTAGGTCGGAGTCTTGAGCAGAAATACGGCCGCTGATAACAACCAAACATAATAGTAGTATACCTGATGTAATTTTGTGCAGATGCATATGTAATGAGTGGTTAGAGGTTAACGTGAAAAAGGAAGGCAGAAAAGGCTCAATAAACTTTTAGGTACGGATTACAAATTGGGGGGATAAGTTTATCCGCAGATACCCATGTAATCCGTACCTGAAAATATGAATATATCCGTTCTTTTCTGTTCCGATACATCCTTCCGCACATCTTATACCGGAGTATAGATGACGGCCAGAATCTTGGCAGCCTGTCCCTGGTAGGCATGTACGTGATGCGGCACAATGGAATCATAATAGATTGTGTCACCTTCTTCCAGCAGATAGGTGTTTTTCCCGTAGCTGATTTCCATAGTTCCTTCCATGACCATGATGAATTCTTCACCTTCGTGTGAGGAAAGTACAAAGTCGCTGTCTTCGGTAGGTGCTACGTCAATGATGAAAGGTTCCATATGACGGTCGGCTTTCGATTTCGACAGTGAATGATATTCCATATGTTTACGGCTCTGTATGGCGTTGTTCGAGAAACTGATGCAGTCGGTAGCTTCCGATTTGCGGCATACTACAGGACCCATTTCATCCTGATCGTCAAGGAATGTGCCAAGACGTACGCCTAATACACGTGCAATTTTGATGAGTGGCGCCAGCGAAGGCAGATCGATGTTGTTTTCAATTCGCTCAATTTGTTCTACGGCAAGGCCAGAACGTTCAGCCAGTTCTTCTACACTGATAGACTGATTCTCGCGGAGTGATTTGATCTTTTCTCCTACAATCTTGCTTGTATCCATAATTATATTTTGGTTTAAAAGTTATTTATCTGAATTGGAAATCCAAGAAGAAAGGAAATAAAAGAGAACTATCATATTCTTACTTTTCCCCAAGCAGGAAGTTACAATATTCCTTCTTTTTTCTTTCTTCTGAATTACATTGTTAATGTAGTTAAAACGCAAAAATAAGATAAACTTTTGCTTATTACAACTATTTGTGCGAAAAAGGTGAATATTTATTTCAGCCATGTAGCACGTTTCCACAGATACTCCATCGGGCCGTGCGAATGGTGTGCCATCCACCAGCGGCAAAAGCTGAACTGAAGAATAAACAGCAGGATTCCTGTCAGGAAGCTGGCTGTGATGCCCAGATCATCGTGCAGTCCGAATCCCCAGTTATAGAACAACAGGGAACCGAAGATACTTTGAGTAATGTAGTTGGTCAGACTCATGCGTCCGTAAGGGACAATCTGTGCGAGACGCCGTTGTAGGCGGGTGCGATAGTAGGCGAAAAGTATAGCCGACACCAGCAGAAGCATGAAGGCAAACTTATATAAAGAAGAAATGATAAGCAGCAGCGGAGTACGGATAGAAGGGTTGTCGATGAAACCGGGTAACATGTTTCCTAATCCGTAGAGGGGGAAGAAGGCTAAAAGCGAACCACAGAGGACTTTATTCCAGATTTTCAGGTTCTCTTTCAGGAACAGACCGCGTTTTCCTGCCAGAAATCCGAGTAGGAAGAGGGCAGCTGTTTGGAATACACGTCCATTGTCCCATGCCCAGGCAAGGCTGGCAAGTTGCCCTTCCCACAGATTGACACGTACTGTTTCCCAGAAAGTGCCATGGCTTTGTACTTCGAATGTGGCTCCCCACAAATCGCCCGTAGGCAGTGCTGGAGTTACAAAAGCCGGATCGAAGCAGGCACGCAGGGTATAATAAAGAGGTAGAGGCTGTATGAGCAGGATGCAGGCCAGGACGAAAATCCATTTGTCTTTCATCTTGCAGGTCAGAGGCAGAATGAATCCTACTAACGAGTAAAGCACCAGTACTTCGGCAGTGAAGAACATAGCATTCAGGTTGCCGATGAGGAAAAGCAATATCAGTCGCCAGCAGAAGCGCAGACGGAAGTCATGACCGCGCATTCGCTGGTTGTCGTATTGAATGAAATAACTGAATCCGAAGAGCAGTGCAAAAACGGCATAAGCCTTTCCGCCCAGCAGAAAGAAAAGCCCGTCCCAGACAGCCTTGTCGGTAAAGGTGAGCCAGGCACTTTGTCCGGTGGTGTCGGGGAATGAATAAAAATTGAAATGTTCGATGCTGTGCAGCAAGATGATGCCCATAACGGCCAGTCCGCGCAATACGTCGGCCACTTCTACCCGGGCGTGTTTTCCTGTCGGTTGTTCCATAATTTGTTGTTTCGATAAAAGTTAAACAGGCTTTTAGCCCGGATTTTAATTCAATTGGCGGCAAAGATACGGAAAAAAGTTTCATAAACCGATGTTTATGTGTAGGTTTGCAAAAGAGAAGTTTCGAGCCGGAAACAGATGGAGTGTTGGCGGGACAAATAGTCCTGTATAGTTTGCTTTCGGATGAAAAGAAAACCTTATGGATATTAACCTATAAAAGAAGTCTACAGATGAAATTCAAGAAGATTGTAGGAGTTGACGAAACACTGTTGAATACGGCGGCTATTGAACGGTTGCATGAACTGGGAGAGGAAGTAGTGATGTATCACGATTTTCCTTCGGAAGAGGAAGAGGTAATACGCCGGATCGGAGATGCCGACTGCCTGTTGGTGTCGTTTCGGACACCGGTGAGAAAGAATGTGCTTGATGCTTGTCCTGGTCTGCGCTACATAGGAATGTGCTGCACTCTTTATGATCCGGCAAGTTGCAATGTCGATGTGGTCGAAGCACGTAAGAGGGGCATTACGGTATTGGGTGTGAAGGATTATGGCGACGAAGGAGTGGTGGAATACGTTATCAGCGAACTGGTTCGTTTGCTGCATGGTTTCGGAGGAGTATTCTGGCTGGATCAGAGTACAGAACTTACCGGCCGCAAAATCGGTATTATCGGGCTTGGAAAGACCGGCCGTATGGTGGCCGATGCTTTACGTTTTCTGGGAGCTGACATATGTTATTACAGTCGTACCCGTAAGCCTGATGCAGAGGCTGTAGGCATGACTTATTTGTCGCTTGACGAACTGTTGCAGCAAGCAGAGATTGTATGCACTTGCCTTCCCCGCAACAATTATCTGTTGGGCGAACGTGAATTCAATCTGTTGGGAAACCGTAAGATTCTGGTGAATACTTCCGTCGGGCCGACTTTTCAGGCAGAGGCTCTTTGCCATTGGCTCAAGGCATGTCCAAACAGTTTTTATTTGTGCGATGCTACAGGTATGGGCCAGTTGAAAGATTTGCTGACACCCTATGCCAATGTGCTTTATACACCCTACATTTCGGGAAAATCGATGCAGAGTGTGGAACGTTTGTCTAAAAAAGCTATAGCGAATGTAGAAACAGTTCTTGCACAATTGTAATTTCAGATTTTTTCCAAAATTGCCCTGTATGTTTGCAATCTGTAAAGGGAAAACAATGTTTTAGATAAGTAAGTGAACACACCATAATGGAAAACAATAGCAAATATGGCATAGGGCTTATCGCCTTTCTCTTATTGCAGGTGCTGACAATACGGATTGCTGCACAGGATGTGGACAATACCACTTGGGCAAAGTTGGGAGTGAAATACGAGGTCTTGCCGAAGCTGACGTTGTCAAGTAATCTGGAGTGGCGTACCGAAGACGATTTGAGTATGACTGACCGTTGGAGACTCGACGTAGGTGGTTCATACAAGATGCTGCCCTTCTTGAAGGTAGGTGCCGGTTACGAAGTGCATTACCGCAATCTGGAGGAGGCCGGCTGGAAGTTTCGTCACCGCTATCATGTAGACGGCACACTTTCACATCGGATACAGCGCGTCAAGCTGTCGTTGCGTGAGCGTTTTCAGCATACGTTCAGTGCCGAAGAGAAAGAATTTCGTCTGCGTTCTCGACTGAAAGTGGCTTACGACATAGCCCGTTGCCGGTTGGAACCTTATGTCTCGGTCGAGATGTATAACGGATTGGGACGCGGCGAGCATTTTGATGTGGCGCGTATGCGCTATCGCACTGGTCTGAGCTTTCCCCTGGCAGAGCGATGGGAGGCAGAGGCTTTCTATTGTCGGCAGTGGGAGCGGGACGGCAGCAAAAATATTTTTGGAGTAGAGTGTATCTATCGGTTCTGACACTGTGGCAAATATTATGTAGATCAGAAACGATATCCCAGACTTACCGATACCGAGTGCATCAACTTGTGCTTGGGTAAGTCTATTTTTCTTCCTTCGATGACGATGTTCCGGCTTCCGCCGAAGAGGTCGAAGTCGGAGCAGGTATATCCGACCGAGAAGATGAGTCCGTTGTCCACTTCCAGCGAGAAAGCCGTACGCAGGTGGTAGTAGACGGTACGGGCACCTTTGTTACTGACGTGCTCGCGACGGACGGCCGTCCATACGCCTGTCTGATTGGGATAGTAGTCGATGTTGAACTCGTTGTTGGCAGATAAAGGCAGGGTGAGTCCGGGAGATATGGAGAGGTAAAGGGCATAGTCTTTATCGCGTCCCACCCATAGTTTGGGAGTATTCAGTTGGAGGCCGGGACGCAGAGCTAGAAAGTAGCTGGCAGCGTGGTCTGTTGTGCTGCTCCAAAGAAATTGCTGGTTTTGCGAGACTCCACTGATGCTTTCGTCTTGATAAGGTTGTGTAAACAGCAATCCCAGGCTGATACCAGCATATTGTATGGGCAGAAATGTGATGGAGGGTTCCACTTCCCAAGCATCGTAATTGTTGAGTGCGCCTTCCAGCTCTACCTTCCAGAACGGACGTTTTTCCCGTTGCTGAGCAGGCAGAGCAAGGCACACACAGTTGAAGAGTATGAAAAAGAAAAGTTTATTTTTCATTGTTAAGGGTGGTTATGAATCGCTATTATAGTTGTAACTTCTTTCTGTGTTAGCTTTGGCTTTTCGTTTGCAAAATTAAAGGATATCGTTCGTCGGAACAAAAAAACAGATGTACATCTTTGAAATACATATTGCTGATAATCAATAGAATATTTGTTTTGCTTGATGTACATCTGTTTCTAGGATGAAGTGTATTGGCTATTCTTCAAGTTCTGTTTGTCCACTAAAGGAGATTGGTTGACGTCGAATGGGTTGTACGTGTATGTATGCCGAACCGTTTGAAGAGATTGTTACAGAATAGGTATAACTGTCTTCTTCGTTGCTCGTAGTAATCTTGACTTCTTTACGGCCCCGTTTCTTCTCTTTTGTTTCGTACGTCTGGATGGGGGCATTGAAGTTTAGTGCTTTCCCTCCTCCGTAAGGGATGCTGTAGGCCTCGCCCGTATAAGGCAGGTAAGAAAATAAAGAGTCGTTACGTACTTCCAGACTATAGCTATCCGTTAGTGCACGGCTTCGTCCGCGTGTAGGGGTCATGTAGTTGACATCAATGCGAAAATGACGTTCATCAATGGCTTTCTTGACCGCTTGCTCATTGCGTACCTTTTCGGTTTGTTTGTCCTTTTGTGCGGATAAATGAAGCGGAAAGCAAACGGCCGCAGTAAAAAGAATGATGCAGAAGGATTTTTTCATAAGGCTTTTTTTATATCGTTTGTTATTACTGATGAGTTCGACAAACCAAAGATAACGATTCGCCTTGAAAATACAAGCAGATACAGGTTTGTATTGGAATGTTTTAGCAATAGAATACGCTATAAAAAAGGATATTAACTATCAGCCTGTTACATGAATTGTGACCAGTCTTGCAATTATTTTTCCCCAGTTAGGAAAAAATAATTCTCCAGTTAGAAAAAAATATTTTCCTAACTGGGAAAAAATGACGAGGGGGCAAATGAAAAAATACCTGTCTTTTCCTGATTTAACTAGACGCTTTT
>NZ_FR883122.1:0-6404 GCF_000435115.1 Bacteroides sp. CAG:633
GCGAGCCACTACCTTCAGGCCGTTGCCCGAGATGCTGCGGAAGGCGGCCACCACCCAGGGCAAGGTGCTGACGCGGCGTACGATTTCGTCCGTACGTCCGTCGGTATGATCCAGGTCGATGCACAGCAGTCCGCTGTAGCTCGTCAGGTTGCGCACGGCGTGTCCGCCCCGGCAGGTGCCTGCCGTTACCACACAGGGGGTGCGCCCCTTCAGTGCCTGCGCTTCGGCCTTGCGGTCCGGCTGCGCGGCCAGTCGGCGGTAGTTCAGTGTGTGCGCCTTGAAGTCGTCGCCGCGTATGCGCCCGATGAAGCAGGCAAAGGGAATGTCGCGGGGCTTTTTGCTCCTGACGTCCGGAAATTCGGAAATCAGGAACGGTTCGTGTTTTGCAGTTGATGTTTCCATAGCAACTATCATGTTTTATAGTCCGGCCGCCAGCACCATTGCTGCGGCCACTGCAAAACAAAGCAAAATATTCGAAACCGTTTCCCGATTTCGGAGTACTTATTCCCGTAAGTGTCTGAAAGCCAGACGGGCGTAGGGAGCATAGTACTCAGAATGCAGTTTTATGTTTTTTTAGGAGAAAGACACCGCAACTTTCCGTGAATTTCCGTGTAATGCCGAAAGGAAAGCAGCTTCTTCATTTGACCTCCCGCTTGACTCTAACGACCAAACAACAATTCATAATCTCTGCGGGAAGCAGGCACCGTCCACTCTTCGGGAATGAATTTCCACTGTCCCAAAGCCTGAGGATCTATCACTCCCTTCTGTTCGATATACTGCATCAGATAAAAACGCAAATCCTTATCGGTAGAATACAGGATACGCTCCTTCAGCTTGTCTTGAGGAATGCCTGCTCCCTTGGTCAGCAACTCTCCTCCCCCATTTCCCCGGTAAGAATTCAATGCGACCTTATACCGCTTGCCCATGTCAAAAGGAGAACCGTCGGCCATGCTGATAATGTTCACCTTCTCTCCCACAGGTTTTGTTACATCTACCGTATAGACAATGCCTGCTGCCGAATCGAAATTGTAACTGAAGTTACGGAACATGGCCCGATCTTCGGCTCCCTCACGAGGTTCTTCACGCAACAGCAGCAAATGGTCATCAGGCGATTTCATCTGCGCTGTCCACAACCCATACGACATTTCAAGCATGTCGTGAATCTCTTTTCCCGAAAGCCACATGGTATAAAGCATATTCTCATATTTGTACAAATTGAACATATCGCTTACAAACACGTCGCCAGCCTTAATCTCGGTATCGTAGGACAAAGGAGCCACAAAGGAAATCTCGGCCTGCCCAATCTGCAACTGCAACGTGTGGATAAGATCGACAAAAGCGGAAGAGCCGAAATATGCCGGACGAGTAGAAATCGTCTTTGTAAACCGGCCTATCTTTTTGGAAACAAACTGCTGAATGGTATCATATTGCGATGCAAACTGCTTCATGAACGCAGCACTTGGCTCATACGCATCCATTGCTGAAAGCCTTCCGTCAATCTGCTTGCTCACCACCTTGCCATCCTGCATTTGCAGCGTTACGTCAATGTCCGATACAACGACTCCTTTATTGGCCGGATCTATCACCAGGACAGAATCACCTGCTACATTCTGTATTTTCTTGCACTCGCGTGCATGATCGTGCCCCATCAGCACAATATCAAACCCCGGAATATTGCGGGCGACTTCCACCGAAGCATTCTCTCTGTACTTACCGCTCATCAGAACCGCGTTCTGTCCGGCATGGAACATACCAATCAGCAAGTCCGGCTTCTCCTGTTCGCGAATCGTCTTCACCCACTTACGGGCAGTCTCTTCCATGTCGTCAAAACGCAGCCCTTGCCATAGGTTCTCTGACAGCCACGCAGGGACAGCAGGAGTAATCATGCCTAACACTACGATTTTCACGCCATCCCGTTCCAGCACCTCGTAAGGTTTAAAATGGGGCTTACCGGTCGATGCCTCTACGATGTTGGCTCCCAATACAGGGAAATGGCAATCGCGGGTCCAACGGTCGAAAACAGCCCGTCCGGTCTCTACATCGTGGTTTCCCATATTTCCGGCATCGTAGCCCATATAGTTCATCATGTCGGCTGTCACATGTACCGAAGCCGTATCCATATAATTATAGTAATAGGCCGTAGGCTGTCCCTGAAGAATGTCTCCATTATCCAACAGAATAAGATTATCACCATAGCTCTCACGCTCTTTCTGCACAAAACTATGTACTCTCGACAAGCTGCCCACAGCCTCCTTCTGGAGAATAAAATCGTAGGGATAATAATTGCCATGAATGTCGCTGGTCTGAACGATTTTCAATTTTACTTCTTCATGCTGGGCACTCAGTGTCCCCGACAGAAGGAACATACTCACAAAAATACATGCACGAATCTTCATAACATAAAGTTTTTAAAGTTCACAAATATAGAAGTTTTTTTCGTACTTTTGGCCGCTTTATATCATTTAACTCAACCTTCGCAAGCTCAAGTTGCAGTTGACGAGTAACAAGTAGACGAGTCGACAAGGCGTTTGCAGCAAGCCGTTTCAAGTGGCATTTCACCAAGCAGGGACGTTCCGGCCTGGCAGACTTGTTAACTGAATCCTTGTCAACGAAGAAGTTGAGCACTTGCGAAACTTGAAAGAAACATAAAAAAGTACACTATAATGACTCAGACCTTTCACCGGATGCTTTCGGCCACCCTCGGCATTCCGGAAAAACAAATCGAGAAAACGCTCTCTCTGCTCAGTGAAGGAGCGACCATTCCCTTTATCAGCCGCTACCGGAAAGAAGCTACCGGCGGTCTGAACGAAGTGCAAATAGAAGCCATACAGATTCAGTACGACAAACTGAACGAACTGGCCAAGAGAAAAGAAACAATCGTCCACGCCATAGAGGAACAGGGAAAGATGACTGCCGAACTGCAAAAGCGCCTTGACGAAACGTGGGACAGCGCAACCTTAGAGGACATCTACCTGCCCTACAAACCCAAACGGAAGACTCGCGCAGAAATTGCCCGCCAAAGAGGACTGGAACCGCTGGCCACCCTGCTGATGCTGCAACGCGAACCCAACCCGGAAAAAAGAGCCGAGGCTTACGTAAAAGGAGAAGTGAAGAACGTGGAAGAAGCCATGAAAGGTGCACGCGACATCATAGCCGAACAAGTGAACGAAAACGAACGGGCACGCAACTGTATCCGAAACGCTTTCGCCAGACAGGCCATACTGACCGCTAAAGTCGTCAAGGGAAAGGAAGAAGAGGCTGCCAAATTCAGAGACTACTTCGACTGCTCCGAACCACTGAAACGATGCAGTTCGCACCGGCTGCTGGCCATCCGCCGCGGCGAGGCGGAAGGTCTGCTGAAAGTCAGCCTGGGACCAGATGACGATGAATGCACCGAACGCCTGGAACGCCTGTTCGTCCGCAGCAACAACGCATGTGGGCAGCAAGTGGCACAGGCTGTGCAGGATGCTTACAAACGACTGCTGAAACCATCCATCGAAACCGAATTTGCCGCACTGAGCAAGGAGCGGGCCGACGACGAAGCCATACGGGTATTTGCCGAAAACCTGCGTCAACTGTTGCTGGCCTCTCCCCTCGGACAGAAAAGGGTCATGGGCATAGATCCCGGTTTCCGGACGGGATGCAAGGTTGTCTGTCTGGATGCACAGGGCAATCTGTTGCATAACGAGAACATCTACCCTCACCCACCCGTGAGCAAACCCAAAGAAGCGTTCGCCAAAGTACAGAAAATGCTTGAAACCTACAAGATAGAGGCCATTGCCATCGGCAATGGAACAGCCAGCCGCGAAACAGAAGAGTTTCTTAAGCAGCACACCTTCAGACAGGATATACAGATTTTTGTCGTCAGCGAACAGGGTGCTTCCATCTATTCGGCTTCGAAAATAGCCCGTGAAGAGTTCCCTGATTACGACGTAACTGTCCGAGGAGCCGTGTCCATTGCCCGACGCCTGATGGATCCCCTAGCCGAACTGGTAAAAATTGACCCGAAATCGATCGGTGTAGGCCAATACCAGCACGATGTAGACCAAAGCAAGCTGAAGAAATCGCTCGATCAGACTGTAGAGAGCTGTGTCAATCTGGTAGGAGTCAACCTGAATACCGCAAGCACCCACCTGCTTACCTACATTTCCGGATTAGGACCACAGCTGGCACAGAACATCGTCAACTATCGTGCAGAAAACGGTGCTTTCACTTCACGCAAGGAGCTGCTGAAAGTGCCCCGGATGGGAAACAAGGCTTTTGAACAGTGTGCCGGTTTCCTCCGGATTCCCCATGCGAAGAACCCGTTGGACAATACGGCCGTACACCCTGAAAGTTATTGCATCGTCGAGCAAATGGCCAAAGACCTGGGATGCAACGTAAGCGAACTGATAGCCAGCAAAGAACTGAGAAAAAACATCAAGCCTGAACGTTATCTCACCCCCACCGTCGGAATGCCTACCTTGCAGGACATTCTGCAGGAGTTGGAAAAGCCGGGACGCGACCCCAGAGGCCCGATTAAAGTATTCGAATTCGACAAAAACGTTCGGACCATAGACGACCTGCAAGTCGGCATGGAGCTGCCGGGCATCGTCAGCAACATAACCAACTTTGGAGCATTCGTCGACATCGGCATTAAGGAAAACGGACTGGTCCATCTATCCCAACTGGCCGACCGTTACATCTCCGACCCCAATGAAGTAGTCAGCATTCATCAGCACGTACGGGTGAAGATTCTTAATATCGACCTGGAGCGCAAACGAATACAGCTTACAATGAAAGGAGTCAATAGCGGGAACTAAAATAATGGAGAATTGATAATGGAGAATGGAGAATGACCTGCGGATGAACAGGAAATAATTCTCAATTATCCATTATCAATTCTCAATTTTCCATTCTCCATTCTCATAATGATGAAGGTTCCCGCAATCAGCAGCAGTGTACAAAGCAAAGAGCCCTCAAAGCCAAAGTCTCCTCCGTTCATCCATTCATTTGCCGACAGGCGAAGATTCAGCAGGCTTTCGCCAAAGCGGATGCCACTTACTTCATAGCCCAACACCGGCCCCTGCAACCAATTCCAGAACCAATGCACAGCAATCGGGAAACTCAGATTACGGGTGTATATATAAGAAGCTCCCAGCATCATCCCCGCCAACAAGATGTTGAGGAATGGCAAAACAGAAAAATCCGGATTGGCAAAATGGAACAACGAGAACAGCACGGACGAAAGAAACAGGGCCAGGAATTTATTCATCCCCGAATCGAGCATACGGCCAAGCACAAAGCCACGCAATGTCAGTTCCTCGAAAAAGGCAACAATAGCAAAAAAGACCAACGAAACAAGCAATGAATCAGGGCGGAACGACACCGAAACCACTTCCACACTGCCTGCCAACAAGCTGACGCCAAAGCCTATCGCATAAAGTGCAACGGCAAACAGCATTCCCCTGCACCAGTCCTTCGCATATCCCCTGAAATGCAATCCCAACGCCGAAAAAGGCAGACCACGCATACGCAACACAAGCCATGCGGAAAACAGCGAGGCCAACAATAGCAACAACTCGTCTATTACAGTCAACCACTGCTGCCCCGCCCCTCCTTCTTCAGCAAAGAAGACGGGAAACAAAAGCCCGAGAACAGAATAAGTCAACAAAAAGACAAACAAGAACAACAAAATATCAAACACCATTTTAGCAAACCGCTTCCAGGCGGCACCGGCCGATGGCACTCCACTCTTTTCACTGCAATTCATTTCGGTCATACCCTTCATAATAAAATAGGTTAATATCCGACAAAAGTAACAATAAAAAGAAAAAAGTTCACCTCAACTTAAACAATCTTTTCTATATTTGAAGCTATAAACTTTCGCAAGCTCAAGTTGCAGTTGACGAGCAACAAGTTAACGAGTTGACAAGGTGTTTGTAGCGAGCCGTTTCAAGCGACACTTTATCAAACAGGGCATTCCAGCTTTGTAGACTTGTTGACTGAAGCCTTGTCAACTAATAAGTTGAGCACTTGCGAAACTTAAAAATCACTTAAGACATGAAATTACAGAGCATACTTTCCATTGTTGTCGGATTAGGAATTACACTGACTGTTTCCGCGCAACAAAAAAAAACATATTATGTCCCTAAAGCAGGTACACTGACCGAACTGATCAAAGAAAATGAAGCCAATGAAATAACCTACCTGACGCTTCAGGGCAAATTGAACGCCATCGACTTCCGCTATCTGAGAGACGGATTCAGCAAACTGACGGTATTGGACATATCGAATGCCTCCATCAGCATGTATGCCGGCAAAAACGGCACTTCTCCCGACCGTTTCTACATCTATCCGGCCAATTGTAT
Source organism: Bacteroides sp. CAG:633 (assembly GCF_000435115.1). NCBI lineage: Bacteria > Pseudomonadati > Bacteroidota > Bacteroidia > Bacteroidales > Bacteroidaceae > Bacteroides > Bacteroides sp. CAG:633. The sequence goes on from NZ_FR883122.1 coordinate 6,351, forward strand.
TCCTGCCTACGCTTTCTGCAAGCAGACCAACGATACCACTTTTGTCGGGAAAGA
>NZ_FR883122.1:6432-14343 GCF_000435115.1 Bacteroides sp. CAG:633
GGAAAGAGTCTTTGACCCGCGTAATTCTGTCCGATAAGACTAAAAACATAGAGGATGCGGCGTTCAAGGCCTGCAAGAACCTGAAGATTTGCCAGATACGCAAAAAGACACCTCCCAACCTGCTCAAAGAGGCCTTGGCCGATAGCATAACCGCCATTTTTGTGCCGCTGGGATGCAGCGATACCTACAGGGTAAAAGACAACTGGGGAACGTTTGCCTTTATCGAAGGAGAGCCCTTAGGCATTACCGTGCAAGTAGGTGCCATGGGAAGCCTGGCAAGCGAACTGGTAAAAAAAGGCATCCAGCCCAAAGAAGTGAACTTCCTGACCGTAGAGGGAAAACTGGACGAAGCAGACTTTACACTGATACGGGACTATATGCCCAATCTGGTTTCCATCGACCTGACGCAGTGCAATGCAACTGCCATTCCTGATTATACCTTTACACAGAAAAAGTATCTGTTGAATATAAAGCTGCCACACGGGCTGAAAACCATCGGTCAGCGTGCGTTCAGTGGTTGTACCCGCCTGTGCGGAACACTGATGCTTCCTGCCAGCGTGACGGCCATCGAATACGGTGCCTTTATGGACTGTGACAATCTGCGCCACGTCGTAGCAACAGGCAACAGCATCACAACTTTAGGAGACAACCTGTTCGGAAACAATAACGACAAGCTGATCTATCAGAAAAAATAAAAAAATGAAGAATGATTAATGGTTAATGGTAAATGACAACTCAATTCTTCATTCATCATTCTTCATTCATCATTAACCATTCATCATTCTTCATTTTCCTATCAGGCACCGTACATACGTGCCTTCAGCTCCTTGATATGATCTGACGTGATGTATTCATCATACTCCATCATCTTGTCAATGATGCCATTGGGCGTCAGCTCTATAATACGGTTGGCAACGGTCTGAATGAACTCATGGTCGTGAGAAGAGAAAAGAACGTTGCCCTTATAAATCTTCAAGTTATTATTGAAGGCCTGAATGGATTCCAGGTCCAGATGGTTGGTCGGAGTGTCCAGTATCAGGCAGTTTGCATTACGCAATTGCATACGGGCAATCATACAACGCATTTTCTCGCCTCCGGACAGCACACTGACTTTCTTCAGCACCTCTTCGCCCGAGAACAGCATACGACCCAGGAAACTCTTCATATAGACTTCATTGCCTTCGCCATATTGGCTCAGCCAGTCTACCAAATTCAAATCAGTATTAAAGAACGACGTATTGTCCAGCGGCAAATAAGCCGTAGTAATGGTAACACCCCAATTGTAACGTCCGGCATCCGGCTTCATGTTTCCGTTGATGATCTCAAACAAAGCAGTCATCGCACGCGGATCGCGGGACAGAAAGACAATCTTGTCTCCCTTCTCGACATTGAAGTTCACGTCGCGGAACAGTACCGTACCGTCTTCCAACGTTTTCGTCAGGCCCGACACTTCCAGAATCTGGTTGCCCGGTTCACGTTCCGGCGTAAAAATAATGCCCGGATATTTGCGTGAAGAAGGCTTGATTTCTTCTACATTCAGTTTCTCCAGCATCTTCTTACGGCTGGTCGTCTGCTTGCTCTTGGCCACATTGGCACTGAAACGACGGATAAATTCTTCCAGCTCTTTTCTTTTCTCTTCAGCTTTGGCCTTCTGGTTCTGCTGCTGACGAAGCGCCAGCTGGCTGGACTCGTACCAGAAACTATAGTTACCGGCAAAAAGGTTTATTTTACCATAATCGATGTCCACCGTATGCGTACAAACCGAATCCAGGAAATGTCGGTCGTGGCTGACAACCAGCACCGTGTGTTCAAAGTTCGAAAGATACTCTTCCAGCCAGGTGACCGTTTCCATATCCAAGTCGTTGGTAGGCTCGTCAAGCAGCAAGTTGTCAGGGTTTCCATATAAGGCCTGCGCCAACATCACACGCACCTTCTCCTTATTGTTCAGTTCGCCCATCATCACATAGTGCTTGTCTTCCTTTATGCCCAGGCCACTCAGCAAAGCCGCAGCGTCACTTTCGGCATTCCATCCGTTCAGTTCGGCAAATTTCTCTTCCAGTTCGGAAACCTTCAATCCATCCTCGTCGGTAAAGTCTTCCTTGGCATACAATGCATCGCGCTGCTTCATGATGTCCCACAAGACAGTATGGCCCATCATCACAGTGTCCATCACCGTGAAAGCATCCCACTTGAAGTGGTCCTGACTCAAAACGGAAAGCCGTTCTCCGGGTCCCAATGTAATCAAACCTTTTGTTGGCTCCAGCTCCCCGGATATCGTCCGCAAAAAAGTTGATTTTCCGGCTCCATTCGCCCCAATTATACCATAACAATTACCGTTCGTAAACTTCAGATTTACGTCATTAAACAACACTCTTTTACCAAATTGCACTGCAACATTCGAGACTGTAATCATCTTCCTATCTTTGAATTTATTTACAAATTACGAGCTAATACCCTATATTCATTCATTTTGCCGGCAAAGATACGATTATTTCAGGAATAGAAACAGAGAAACGCTGTCAATCTGGCATAAAAGTGTTAACTTTGCAGCGTTTTTGTACAAAAGCATTTTTGGCAAAGTTTTTGTAGGAACAGAAACTAAGAAAATGCAAAACTTAAACCTTAGAAACGATGAAAGATAAAAAATATTACAGAAACAATAAGCATAATAACAATATGAATCCAGAAAAAGAAAACAACAGAGAAGAGAATCTGGGTACTCAGAATGCCCGCCCTAACGAGCAGGAAGAGGTTGCAACAGATCAGAATGAAGTTCGTGAGGAAGAAAACACTTCCATGAGTAACGAGGAAAAGCTGGCTCAGGAATTGGAAAAAGCCCAGCACATGCTCGAAGAGCAAAAAGACAAATATCTGCGCCTGTCGGCCGAATTTGACAACTACCGCAAACGGACCATGAAGGAGAAAGCCGAACTCATCCTGAACGGAGCAGAAAAAAGCATCAGCAGCATTCTGCCTATTGTCGACGACTTTGAGCGTGCCCTTAAGAATATCGAGACTGCCACCGATGTAGCAGCAGTCAGAGAAGGCGTTGAGCTTATCTACAACAAATTCATGAAGGTACTGGAACAGAACGGAGTAAAAGTCATCGAGACACAGGAAAAGGAACTCGATACAGACTTCCATGAAGCAATCGCCGTCATTCCGGCTCCCACAGAAAACCTGAAGGGAAAGATTTTGGATTGCGTTCAAACAGGTTATACTCTAAATGACAAAGTTATCCGTCATGCCAAAGTGGTAGTCGGAGAATAAAAATGACACTTGCGAAACTTAAGTAATATGGAAAAAAGAGATTACTACGAGGTATTAGGCGTTGACAAAAAAGCATCTGCAGACGAAATAAAGAAGGCTTATCGAAAGAAAGCCATCCAATATCACCCGGACAAAAACCCGGGCGATAAAGAAGCGGAAGAAAAATTCAAAGAAGCAGCCGAAGCTTACGACGTATTGAGCAATCCGGAAAAACGGGCCCGTTACGACCAGTTCGGACATGCCGGAGTAAGCGGAGCAGCCGGCAACGGCGGACCGTTCGGAGGCTTCAGCGGTGGTATGTCAATGGATGATATCTTCTCCATGTTTGGCGATATTTTTGGCGGCCACGGCGGATTCGGAGGCGGATTCGGAGGATTTGGCGGTGACGGAGGTGCGCAGCAGCGTCGCTATCGCGGCTCCGACCTGCGGGGAAAGGGTAAACTGAATCTGAAAGAGCGGGTAAAGGTTAAACTGAATCTGAAAGAAATTTCAACCGGAGTAGAAAAGAAGTTCAAGCTGAAGAAATATGTTCCCTGTAGTCATTGCCATGGCACGGGAGCAGAAGGAAACGGCGGAACCGAAACCTGTCCGACCTGTAACGGCAGTGGTACAGTCATTCGCAAGCAGCAGACAATTCTTGGCACCATGCAGACACGCAGCACGTGTCCTACCTGTGGCGGTGAAGGCAAAATCATTAAAAACAAATGTAAGGAATGTGGCGGTGAAGGAATTGTCTACGGAGAAGAAGTAGTAACCGTAAAGATTCCGGCTGGAGTGGCCGAAGGCATGCAACTCTCCATGAGCGGAAAAGGAAACGCCGGCAAGCACAACGGCATCCCCGGCGATTTGCTGATTCTGATAGAGGAAGAAGCTGACAAGGAACTGATCCGCGACGAAAACGATCTGATCTACAATCTCCTGCTTAGCTTCCCTACCGCAGCACTGGGCGGAACTGTGGAGATCCCGACCATCGACGGAAAAGTAAAAGTAAAAATAGAATCGGGAACCCAACCGGGCAAAGTGCTTCGCCTGCGTGGCAAAGGTCTGCCGAGCGTAAACGGATATGGAACAGGCGACCTGCTTGTGAATATCAGCGTATACGTTCCCGAAACTTTGAGCAAAGACGAAAAGAAACAACTGGAGGAAATGGAGAACTCGGACAACTTCAAGCCCAACACTTCCATCAAAGAAAAGATATTCAAAAAGTTCAGAAGCCTGTTCGACTAAATAACAGCAGGCACTGTATAAAAGTATAAGAAACTGTCCTGAAAAGGCATGGCCCACCCCAAGAAGGTCTGAAGGATTTTCGATTCTTCATCAGCTTACTTCGGTTGTGGTCCATGCCTTTTTTTATATAATATGATATTCTTTTGAAGCTTCAACGATACAACTATCACAAAAAATGCTATATTTGCAATGGAATAGAACTTCGACAAGGGACGTTTATTCCCTAAACACACAGTATTAAAAAGATTACGTTATGAAAAAAATCAATCTTAAAATGGCAGCTACCGTAATGATCTGCGGTGCTTTTCTCTTAAGTTCTTGTGTAGGTTCATTCGGCTTGCATAGCAAGTTGGTCAACTGGAATCAAAGTATTGGCAACAAATTTGTCAACGAACTCGTATATCTGGCATGCAACATCATCCCTGTGTACGGAGTATGCTATCTGGCCGATGCAGTTGTCATTAACTCCATTGAATTCTGGAGCGGCAGCAATCCGATGGCCAGCGTAGGCGACATTAAGAAGGTGAAAGGTGAAAACGGTGATTATCTGGTAAAGACACTCGAAAACGGATACTCCATTACCAAAGAAGGAGAGAATCTCTCCATGGAACTGGTCTACAACAAAGAGGCTAACACCTGGAACGTGGTAGCAGACGGAGTAAGCACCGAACTGTTGCAAATGAACAACGACGGCACCGCACAGATGTATCTGCCCAACGGAGAGGCCATGAACGTCACCTTGGATGCACAAGGCGTAGCAACTGCCCGCCAGGCTACTATGGTGAACACTTATTACGCCGCCCGCTAATTTTCATAATACAAGTTTCGCCGGGTAACAGCACAAGTCCTGCACACATTTCTATGCGGGAAGGCTGTACCCGGCGAAACTTTGTTTAATTGAATATACTGTCTAACACATGAACCAGTTTCTTTTTAGATATATCCACAAAAAGAATTTTCCCGTCAGGACCAATCAGATAATTCGCAGGAACCGTTTCTATATGCAAGCGCTCAATGCTTCTATACAATTCTCCTTGACTGTTTATCCCCGATAAGTTATAGATTTTAGGATTGAGTGTTTGGATGGTGTTTTTCCACTTCTTTTTGTTGTTATCCAATGAAATATTGTATATCAACAATTTTTCCCCATATTTCTCTGGCAACTGATCGATAAATTTCAAATTGAGCAGACAGGGCACACACCATGTAGCCCAAAAGTTTACGAAAACATATTTCTCTGTCTGAATAGGAAGTTGTCTTGTAACGTCGTTTGTATCAGATACTTCTATATTCCAAAGTGCATATCTTCCGGTAACTTCCAGTTCATTTTGCATGTCCAGACTCACTGGCATCGATTCTTTCTTTTGGTTTTTTAATACCCTCTTTTTTGCCCGTATTGCACTTAATCTCGCCAGATTTTGGCGCGATTCTTCGCTACCGGGCGGACATCTTTTCCTATCGGGTTTCAGTCGCCACATTTTTTTATAAAGAGGAAAACGCGAAATGACTTCTGCTCTCATTTTCTTTACAGAATCTTCACCATAATCATTGACAGACAATAAAACTGCACGCAACCATGCTATATAAGGGTAAGTTGTGCTTTTAAGAGATTGGATTTCATTACGTCTGAGTTTTGCTTCTATTTCTTTAATTTCAGCAGTCAATACCTGATAGCTTGAATCCGTTTGATAGACAGTCATTTTTTCCAATAAGCCAAATCTCTGTTGTAACAAACTGTCTCTGCGGTTAAAATAATCGGCTTCTTCATTTGTCGCAGGCGAACCTACTACTTTTTTCATAACCACATTTTGCCAATCCGCATCATTGATGTGAATAGAAATGCTATCTCCGGGAGTTGCAACTATATCCACTTCTCCCGGACCTTGTTTTTCAAATAAAAGAGATACCATTTCTTGTTCGGGTACAAATCCATACAAATGCACAGTCTTATCTTGTGGCGACAACAAAGCCGAATCTTCTATGTAGCATTCATTATAACGTAAATAATGAAGATATACATATTGCGACGGAATGCATAAGGAACTATCTGCTGTCACTGTAATACAAAAGTTCTTTTCAGAGCCTTTACTTGAAGTCAGAGCCAAAAGAGTTAAACATAAGAAGGCAGAAAGCAATGTTTTCATAAGATTCTATTTGTAAATTTCTTCATTGCGCCATCAGACTATCCAATTTCTGTATCAAATCCTCGCCGTGCAAGTCTTTCGCCACAATCCGGCAATGGTTGTCCAGCAGGAAAGAACGTGGTATCAGTTTCACGCCCAAGCGTGCCACTTCCGGAAGCTGGTTCCGGTTGTTGTCCGTACCGATGACATTGACAAAAGCTTGCAGAGAGTCTTTTACGATACTTTCGCGCCACCCGGTACGATTGTTGTCAATGGAGACGGCATACACTTTCAAGTCCTGCGGATACTTCGCCAAAGCCTGCTTGACGTACGGGAACTGAGCACGACAGGGCTTACACCACGTGGCCCATACGTCCACATAAATGTAGCGGCACCCTTTCAGGTCGGACAGGGCTACTTTCCCACCGTCCGCACTTTCCAGATTGAGCGACAGCGTTTTCCCTATTTCCGTGTTCTTTCTGGCCATCTGATAAACGGCCTTTTCTCTCTTCACGTCACTGATTCGACGGCGGGTTCTCAGGCTTCTTTCCGATTGCGAATTATCTACTTTTTTCTGAGTTACTTGAATGGCTCGTATATCGTTCGGCCACTTTTTTGCAATATACTGCCTCAAAGCCATCACGCTGTCTTCACTGATGTAATCTTTAAAATTCACCTGCAAAAACACTCGCGCTAAACTGGCTGAAACATAATGCGGATTCTGTTTGACTTGATTGCAATAGTAATCCACCATCATGCGGTCCCACAGAAGAAGGCTGTCCTTTTTCCCCTCATCCTCCAGCCGATGCCGTGTTTGCCACATGCTTCTGGACATCATATTAAACCCTATAATCTCGTTATGCACTTTTCCCTTCAACGCTTTTCTATAAGTGACCTGATCCATATCATCATAGAAAGCCTCTATTTCCACCGTATCGTTGGGGATCAAATAAACAACCAAGTCATTGGGACCTTCTTTAGAGAAGGTGATACGTACACTATTTTCAAGAAGCAGAAGCCCTTGCAGTTCCACTGTTTTCTGTCCTTTTTCTGTCCGTACCGAGTCCCAGATATTCATCTCTCCGCCCGACACCCACGAAAGATATGAGTGGAGATAAACGGTCTGTTCCACTTGTGAAAGTTGGTCGTCCAAATGTACAATGACCGTCACGTTTCTGGTCTCATCGTTTCCCTGCTGAGGGAGGAAGCTGCCCAATACGAACAGCGACATAAACACGTATAACAAGGCTTTCATAACATAGATGTTTTTTAGTTTAACCAACGCCTCCCC
>NZ_FR883123.1:0-9010 GCF_000435115.1 Bacteroides sp. CAG:633
CAGATAGAACCGGAATTTGGGAAAAGACAGGTTAGTTGACGAGTTAACAAGTAGACGAGTTGACGAGGCTACAGACTACAAGGCATTTCCTCGTGGTCTCGTTAACTTGTCAACTCGTTAACTTGTTTACTTGTCAACCTAAAAACTCAAAAACTTAAAAACTCAAAATATGATACTTTTAGCCGACAGCGGCTCCACCAAGACCGACTGGTGCGTGGCCGAAGGCGGGAAACCGCTGAAACAACTGACTACACGGGGCATCAACCCGTACTTTCAGACAGAAGAGGAAATAGAACAGGAAATCGCCAGCGAACTGTTGCCCCGGCTGGACGGGTTACGCCCCGACAGCGTACACTTCTACGGTGCGGGCTGCATCAACGATAAGGCAGAGGCAGTGCACCGTGCCTTGACTCACAGCCTCGGCACCGATGCCGTAGAGGTCTGTACCGACATGCTGGCCGCTGCACGTGCCTTGTGCGGACACGAGGCGGGCATTGCCTGTATACTGGGCACGGGCTCGAATTCGTGCTTCTATAACGGCCGCGAAATTGAGGCCAATGTATCGCCCTTGGGCTTCATTCTGGGCGACGAGGGCAGTGGCGCCTGTCTGGGAAAACTATTAGTGGGCGACCTGCTGAAAGAGCAGATGCCGGCGGCACTGAAGGACGAATTTCTGTCGAAGTACGACCTTACGCCCGCCGAGATTATCGACCGCGTCTATCGCCGTCCGTTCCCCAACCGTTTTCTGGCAGGCCTGTCGCCCTTCCTGGCCGGACACTTGCAGGAACCTTGCGTGCGTCGTCTGGTGACGAACAGCTTCCGCGCCTTTCTGTGCCGCAACGTGAAGCACTACGACTACCGCCGGTACGAGGTCCACTTCACGGGTTCCATCGCCTTCCATTACCAACCGCTGCTGGCCGAGGCTGCCGAAGCCGAGGACATCCGCTTGGGACAAGTCGTAAAAAGTCCGCTGGAAGGACTGATCGGATTTCATGCCTAAGGCAGTTTTTGTACAATGGGGGAAGGAACTATGCAAACGATCTGTTCCCCAAACATAAAAAGCGCAGACCTACACCGAATGTTGTCCGGAATTGTCTGACAAATCCCACACTTTTCCATTCGATATAGGTCTGCGCCTGTTTATTTATAGCGGCAATGGCTTAGTCAATGCCTTCTAACTGCAAGTCAAAGGTAAGGGCAGAATACCCCAATACGTTATTACTTCCACTCTCACCATATCCACTCTGGTAAGGAATATAAAGCATCCAACGTTCACCTACATGCATATACTGAAGGGCCGACACCCATCCCGTCCCCCAATAAGCACCACTTACCGAATAAGCAGTAGGGCTATCAAAAGCTGTTGGTGCCTTTGTCTCAGGATCAAGTACACCGCGGTCAGTTGCTGCATACCCCTCAAACGTACCACCAAAGGTATCGCCCGTTATCAGCGTACCGTAATAGTGAGTCTCTACGGTATTGGTATATACAGGCACGGCACCTGCCGTATTTTTTACAATCTTCTTGCAATACACATACTGCTTGCCCGCAGTGGTGCTTGCCGTAGTCTCCAAACCGAACATTTCGCCCGGTTCGAACTTGTCCGCTTCTTCCTGCGCTGCGTTCAGGGGCAGCAGACGGTCGGCAGCAAGGGCGTGAATAGAGTCGATAAAGGCAGTATTGCGCGGCTCCCAGTTGTCGTACTCGCCCACTTCTTCTACCTCATCGCAAGCGGCAAAGCCTACCGACAGAAACAGGAAGAGGGATAGGTATAAAAGACATTTGTTCATATGGATTATTTTTAGTTAACGAGTTGACATGTTAACAAGTTGAGGAGTTGACAAGTTAACGAGTTAACAAGGGAAGCGGATAAACAGAATATTCTTTCATCCTCTGCCTCCTTCATCTTTGTAGCCTTGTTCACTTGTCAACCCGTCAACTTATCAACTAAAAAATTACAGTGTCTTCAGCAGTGAAGTGATGCTGACGCGATCAGCAATCAGACGGTCAAGGTCGGCGATGGCCACACGTTCTTGCTGCATCGTGTCGCGGTTGCGCAGTGTGACGCAGTTGTCTTCGAGTGTCTGATGGTCGACAGTGACGCAGTACGGAGTACCGATGGCATCCTGACGACGGTAGCGCTTGCCGATGGAGTCTTTCTCGTCGTACTGGCAGTTGAAGTGGAACTTCAGTGCGTCGATAATCTCGCGTGCCTTCTCGGGCAGTCCGTCTTTCTTGACAAGCGGCATCACGGCCAGTTTCACCGGAGCCAGGGCAGCGGGCAACTTCAGCACTACGCGGCTTTCGCCGTTTTCGAGCTGCTCTTCCTTATAAGAAGCCGACATGATGCTGAGGAACATACGGTCGACACCGATTGAAGTCTCGATGACGTACGGTGTGTAGCTTTCGTTGGTTTCGGGATCGAAGTACTTGATGTTCTTGCCCGAGAACTTCTCGTGTTGCGAAAGGTCGAAGTTGGTACGGCTGTGGATACCTTCCACTTCCTTGAAACCGAAGGGCATCAGGAATTCGATGTCGGTAGCGGCGTTGGCGTAGTGAGCCAGTTTTTCGTGATCGTGGTAGCGGTAGTGATCGTCGCCAAAGCCCAGGGCCTTGTGCCATTTCAGGCGGATTTCTTTCCACTTCTTGAACCATTCGAGCTCGGTGCCGGGTTTTACGAAGAACTGCATTTCCATCTGTTCGAACTCGCGCATGCGGAAGATGAACTGACGGGCTACAATCTCGTTACGGAATGCTTTTCCTATCTGGGCGATACCGAAGGGGATCTTCATACGGCCCGTCTTCTGCACGTTCAGGTAGTTGACGAAGATACCTTGTGCTGTTTCGGGACGGAGGTATACCTTCATGGAGCCGTCGGCAGTCGAACCCATTTCGGTAGAGAACATCAGGTTGAACTGACGTACTTCAGTCCAGTTCTTCGTACCGCTGATGGGGCATACGATTTCTTCATCGAGGATGATCTGACGCAATTCGTTCAGGTCGGGACCGGCGTTCATCGCGTCGGAGTAGCGTTGGTGCAGGGCGTCGCGCTTGGCCTGATGTTCCAGCACACGGGCATTGGTGCTGCGGAACTGAGCCTCGTCGAAGGCGTCGCCAAACTTCTTGGCAGCTTTGGCCACTTCCTTATTGATTTTTTCGTCGTACTTGGCTATCTGGTCTTCGATAAGAACATCGGCACGATAACGTTTCTTCGAGTCACGGTTGTCGATGAGCGGGTCGTTGAACGCATCCACGTGTCCGCTGGCCTTCCATATTGTGGGGTGCATGAAGATGGCCGAGTCGATGCCCACGATGTTTTCGTGGAGCAGCACCATGCTCTGCCACCAGTATTGCTTGATGTTGTTTTTCAGTTCCACACCATTCTGTCCGTAGTCATACACGGCTCCCAGCCCGTCGTAGATTTCGCTGCTGGGGAACACAAAACCATACTCCTTGCAGTGTGATACAAGTTTCTTAAAAACGTCTTCTTGTGCCATTTTCTTAAAATATCGATTAATTTTATTGCTAATTCTCGTTTAAAACGCCACAAAGATAGATATTTATCCAATATGTAGCACCGTGCAAGGACTTAATAATTGAAAATTTACGCACCCCTTCAGCCTCTGCCTCCTGCCTCTGCCCCCTGCGGAGAGGCACGCACGCAAGGCCTTCGAGCCACACTTGCATTCCATTTGTGGGACACTTGCACGGCTCGCGAGCCGTACAAGTGTCCCACAAACGGATGACAAGTGTACATCAAAAAGGGAAATAAATCTTACATCGGATCTACGTCGGAACAAAGGGGGGAGAAACACTTGCGAAACAGGGGGCAAAAATCGAGAAATAGGGGTGTATTCTTCGGTTTCACTGCACAAAATCCCGATAATTTTCGTAATTTTGCCTGCAACAGAAAAAATTTCCGTAACGACATTGACAATTCCCCGATAGAATATGAGCGAAAACTTGGACGAACCGAAAGACGATTTGGAAAAAGACTTCAACGAAGCAGGCAGCGAAGAACACTCCGACTACAAACCCGCCGACACGAAAGATGCCAACGTGAAACACCAGCTGAGCGGCATGTACCAGAACTGGTTTCTGGACTACGCCTCGTACGTCATACTGGAACGCGCCGTGCCGCACATCCTCGACGGACTGAAGCCTGTGCAACGCCGCATCCTGCACTCCATGCGCCGCATGGAAGACGGCCGCTACAACAAGGTGGCCAACATCGTGGGGCACACCATGCAGTTCCACCCCCACGGCGACGCCTCCATCGGCGACGCGCTGGTGCAGCTTGGACAGAAGGACCTCCTCATCGACTGCCAAGGTAACTGGGGAAACATACTGACCGGCGATAGTGCCGCTGCCCCCCGTTACATCGAAGCACGCCTCTCGAAGTTCGCCCTCGACGTGGTGTTCAATCCCAAGACCACCGAGTGGAAGCTGTCGTACGACGGACGCAACCGCGAACCCGTCACCCTGCCCGTCAAGTTCCCGCTGCTGCTGGTTCAGGGGGTCGAAGGTATCGCCGTGGGATTGTCGTCGAAGATACTGCCGCACAACTTCAACGAGCTGTGCGACGCCGCCGTCCGCTACCTGCATCACGAGGAATTCCAACTCTACCCCGACTTCCAAACCGGAGGCAGCATCGACGTCAGCAAGTACAACGACGGCGAACGGGGAGGTGCCGTACGTATCCGCGCACGCATCGAGAAGATTGACAACAAGACCCTCGCCATCCGCGAAATTCCCTACGGCAAAACCGTGGCAAGCGTGTGCGACTCCATCGTAAAGGCCAGCGAAAAGGGCAAAATCAAGGTGAAGAAGGTGGAAGACCTTACCTCGGGCAACGTCGAGATACTCGTCCACCTGGCTCCCGGCGTGTCGTCGGACAAAACCATCGACGCCCTGTATGCCTTCACCGACTGCGAGGTGAGCATCTCGCCCAACTGCTGCGTCATCGACGCACAAAAGCCCCACTTCCTCACCGTGAGCGACGTGCTACGCAAGTCCGTGGACAATACCCTGGCCCTGCTTCGCCGCGAACTCCAGATACGCCGTGGCGAAATCATGGAAAGCCTGCACTTCGCCTCGCTCGAAAAAGTATTCATCGAAGAGCGCATCTATAAGGACCGCGAGTTCGAACAGGCCCCGAACATGGACGCCGCCTGCGAACACATCGACCTGCGCCTGACGCCCTACTACCCCACCTTCGTACGCGAGGTGACCAAGGACGACATCCTGCGGCTGATGGAAATCAAGATGGCGCGTATCCTCAAGTTCAACTCCGACAAGGCCGAAGAAGCCATCGCCCGCATGAAAGCCGACATCGAAGAGATTGACCGCCACCTGGACAACATCGTGGAATACACCGTCGACTGGTTCCGCATGCTGCAGAACAAGTACGGCAAGAACTTCCCTCGCCGCACCGAACTGCGCAATTTCGACACCATAGACTCGGCCAAAGTGGTCGAGGCCAACGAAAAACTATACATCAACCGCGAGGAGGGCTTCATCGGAACCAGTCTGAAGAAAGACGAGTTCCTGGCCAACTGCTCCAACCTGGACGACGTCATCATCTTCTTCCGCGACGGACGCTACCTTGTCACCCCCGTGGCCGACAAGAAGTTCGTGGGCAAAAACATCCTCTATGCCAACGTGTTCAAGAAGAACGACAAGCGCACCATCTACAACCTGTGCTACCGCGACGGCAAGGAAGGCACCACTTACATCAAGCGTTTTGCCGTGACCTCCGTCGTGCGCGACCGCGAGTACGACGTCACCCAAGGTACCCCCGACTCGCGCATCACCTACTTCACTGCCAACCCCAACGGCGAGGCCGAAATCATCAAAGTCACCCTGAAACCTAACCCGCGCCTGCGCAAAATCATCTTCGAGGAAGACTTCAGCAAGATAGGCATCAAGGGACGGCAGGCCATCGGAAACATTCTGACCCGCAACCCGGTGCACAAAATCAGCCTGAAGCAACGGGGAGGCTCTACTCTGGGCGGACGAAAAGTATGGTTCGACAGCGACGTGCTGCGCCTGAACTACGACGGACGCGGCGACTACCTGGGCGAATTCCAGAGCGACGAACTCATCCTGGTGGTGCTGAACAACGGAGACTTCTATACCACCAACTTCGACGTCAACAACCATTACGAAGACAACATCCGCATCATCGAGAAATTCAGTCCCGACAAGGTGTGGACCGCCGTCCTCTACGATGCCGACCAGCAGAACTATCCCTACATCAAGCGTTTCTGCTTCGAGCCCTTCACCCGCAAGCAGAACTACCTGGGCGAGAACAAGAACAACCGCCTCATTCTGCTGACCGACGAATACTATCCGCGCCTGGAAGTGGTATTCGGCGGACACGACAGCTTCCGCGAACCATTGGTAGTCGAGGCCGACGAATTCATCGCCGTGAAGGGCTTCAAAGCCAAGGGAAAGCGTCTGACGACCTTCACCGTTGAGACCATCAACGAGCTGGAGCCCACCCGTCAGCCCGAACTGCCCGACGACAACGCCGGCAACACTCCCGACGAAGAGCCCGAAAACCTGGACCCCGACCGCGACAAGAGCGAAGGCGACATCATCGACGAGATAACGGGACAGATGAAACTCTTCTAAGGAAATCAGGACTATGCTTTTACTGAAACTACAAAAAAGGTTTTGAGCGAAGCGAATGAAAAATAAAGAATAAAGAATTACGAAATGCGGGATGCCCCGGACATTTCTTTAAAGAATAAGATGAACCACAGATTTTTATACCTAATCCTGACCCTGCTCGGCTGTACCACGCTGGCGGCACAAAGCCCCGAACAGCAAGCCGTACAGGCACTGAAGGCCGACTCGGCGGCACAGAGCCGCTTCATCACCCGCGCAACACTGTACGGCGTGGGGGCCACCAACGTATTCGATACCTACCTGTCGCCACAGGAGTATCGGGGCATTGAGTTCCGCATTGCACGCGAAAGCATGCGCATGACCCACTGGCTGGACGGCAACATCTCGCGCCAGACCTTCTTCCAAGGCAACCTGGGCTACACGCACAACCGTGCGGACAATAACAACACCGTGAATGCCCTGCTCAACTGGAACTATGCCCTGCACTACAACTTCCGCCTGACCGACAACTTCCGCCTGCTGGCCGGAGCTGCGGGCGAGCTGAACGGAGGCTTCGTCTACAACATGCG
Organism: Bacteroides sp. CAG:633; assembly: GCF_000435115.1. Lineage (NCBI taxonomy): Bacteria > Pseudomonadati > Bacteroidota > Bacteroidia > Bacteroidales > Bacteroidaceae > Bacteroides > Bacteroides sp. CAG:633. The sequence goes on from NZ_FR883123.1 coordinate 7,203, forward strand.
CAACGGCAACAACCCCGCACAGGCACGTGCCTACGTCAACCTGGCCGCATCGGGCATGGCCATCTGGAACCTGCGCATCCGCAACTACCCCCTCACGCTGCGTTACCAGCTGAACCTGCCCGTTATGGGTCTGATGTTCTCGCCCCACTACGGACAGTCGTACTACGAAATATTCTCGCTGGGCAATGCCGGCGGAGTGGTTCGCTTCACCTCGCTGCACAACCAGCCCTCGCTGCGGCAAATGCTGACGGCCGACTTCCCCGTAGGCCGCGTCAAGATGCGCTTAGCCTATCTGTGGGACGCACAACAGTCCAGCATCAACGACATCCGCACACATACGTACTCGCACGTATTCATGGTGGGCTTCGTGAAAGAACTCTACCTGATGCGCAACAAATAAACCGAAAGCCTTATGAAAACCCGTTATACCCTATACAGCCTGCTGCTGTCCTTGCTTGTGCTGGCAGGCGGCTGCATCCGCGAAGAAGAATTCGACAATACCCCGCAGGGCAACTTCGAAGCCCTTTGGAAAATCATCGACGAGCAATACTGCTTCCTCGACTATAAGCAGATAGACTGGGACGCCATCCACGACAAGTACCAGCCCCTGATCACCTCGGACATGAGTAACGACGGCCTGTTCGAAGTGCTGGGCAACATGCTGGCCGAACTGAAGGACGGACACGTCAACCTGTACAGTGCCTCGAATACCGCCCGATACTGGGACTGGTATCTGGACTACCCGCGCAATTTCGACGAAGCCATCATCGAACAATACCTGGGACGCGACTACCGCATCTCGGGCGGAATGAAATACCGTATCCTCGACGATAACATCGGCTACATCTACTACGGCGACTTCTCGTCGGGCGTGGGCGACGGCAATCTGGACGAAGCCCTGTCGTACCTCTCCATCTGCAACGGCCTCATCATCGACGTGCGAAACAACGGAGGAGGCAATCTTACCTATGCCAGCCGCATTGCAGCCCGATTCACCAACGAACGGGTGCTGACGGGCTACATACAGCACAAGACCGGCAAGGGTCACAACGACTTCTCCGACCCCGAACCTATCTACCTGGAGCCTTCAAACAGCATCCGCTGGCAGAAGCAGACGGTGGTACTGACTAACCGCCACGCCTACAGCGCCACCAACGACTTTGTCAACTCGATGAGTGTGCTGCCCGGCGTCACCCTCGTGGGCGACAAGACCGGAGGCGGTTCGGGCCTGCCCTTCTCGTCGGAGCTGCCCAACGGCTGGGCGGTGCGTTTCTCGGCCAGTCCGCACCTGAATGCGCAGATGGAACAGATTGAGTTCGGCATCGATCCCGACATTCACATCGACATGGACGAAGCAGACCAGAGCAAAGGCATAGACACCCTCATCGAACGGGCCCGCCAGCTGCTGAAGTCGGGGCAGTAAGCCTTCCTGCAAACGGCCTGAAGGCATCGTACAGACGCAGTTTATGCCCTGCAACCGCCAAAATCTTTGTCAAAGAGTTTGGCACAACCGAAAATCTTATTATCTTTGCCCCCGCTAAACCTAATTAGCCCCCGGCGGGTGTGGCGTAATTGGCAGCCGCGCCAGACTTAGGATCTGGTGCCGCAAGGCGTGTAGGTTCGAGTCCTATCACCCGCACTTCTTCACTGAAGGAAAAAAGAAGATGCACCTCAATCGGGGTGCATCTTCTTTTTTTGCCCATGCCCGACGGTCTGTTCCGCCGGCATGCCGCCGCCCTGTCTACGACCGGAGCAAGACCCGCCACAAGCCCTCTGGACAGGGGTTTGAGCGACGCAAGTGTGGCTCC
>NZ_FR883123.1:9109-14100 GCF_000435115.1 Bacteroides sp. CAG:633
AAACCGTCTGTTTTTACTCCATTCCGCCACCGGAAGCTCCGCCGCTTTCGCCCGACTTCACATCGTCGTTCGAGATGGTGCGTGCAGCTTTCTTTACGGTAGCTTTCAGTTCGCCAATGCGGTAGCTGATGCTGACACCGAAGCGCATTTGCGGATATTTGTTCCACGTGTCGTAGACGAAGCCTTGTCCCTCGATGTGCGACTCGTTACGGTTGTACTTCTTCAGGAAGTTGCTGGCAAAAGCCGAAAGCGACAACCGCCGTTCCATGAACGACTTGTTCAGACTCAGGCTATAGCCGAAGTAACTGCTGCCTTTTCCCTGCAACATAATCCACGGAGTCTGGCCAAAGACGTTCAGACTCAATCGCCAGTCGTACTTGAAGGTCTGCTGTGCTCCGCCGTAGCCGAAGAAGCTCCAGCCACTGTTCTGCAGTCCCTGTGCGCCTTTCACGTCGACGTAGTTGCCATACAGGTTGGTGTAGATACGCGTATTCTTCGTGGCGTTCCAGTTGATATAGCCGCTCAGACTGAAGTTACGGTTCTTGCCGATGTTCCGGTAGGTGGTGTAGAGCACGTCTTTGCCCGTCTTCTTGCTTTCGTCCAGCCCGGGAATATCGTCCTCGGACACCAGGCTGGTGACGGAGTTGATACTGTTGTTCGTAAACGAATAGCGGGCAGTCAGATTGATGTTGAACTTCTGTGTGAAGTTGCTGTAGCTGAGGTCGAAGGCATGGCTATGCTCGCTCTCCAGCTCGGGATTACCCCGACGGAGGTTGGAGGGGTTCATATCGTCGAGGTAAGGATTCAGATAACTGATGCTCGGACGATAGATGCGCATGTTGTAGCCCAAGCGCAGGTTCGACAGGTCGCTCAACTTCCAGCCCAGCGAAGCAGAAGGCACTACGTCGTCGTAGTTCTTGCGGAAGTCGTCGCCACGGCCCAGCAGGTATTCCACGTCTTCGATGGTATGTTCGTAGCGCACGCCCAGACGGCCCGAAAGCTTTTCCCACTTCAGTCCGTAGCCCAGGTAGGCAGCCAGAATGTCGTTGCGGTGACGGTAGTGCATGCTGTACTCCTCGTCGAACTGGTAATCCGAGTTGGTTTCGGCAGCCGTGCGCAGGTAGCGGTCGTTGTCCGAGGCGTTGTTGCGCAGGATGTACTTCACGCCCGTCTCTATGGTGTGCAGCTTGCCGATGGGCGTAGTGTAGTCGGCCTGGAAGGTATGTTCGGTGGTGTTCTGACTGCCGTCGGTGTGCTGGTCCTGCAAGCGTCGCAGGTAGTCGGCCCAGTCGGTTTCGCCGAAGGCAATGCCGTATTCGGAGTAAGCGTCCGAGGTTTGCGGGCGGGTATTGATTTTGTACGAGAACGTCAGCATGCGGCCTGCCACCGTACGCGACAACTTCTGATAGTCGATACCTCCGTCGATGGAGTACCACGACGACTCGCTCCGGCTGCCGATGCCATACTGGTAGAGCAGGTGGTTGTCCAGCGGCGAGAATCCGCGATAGGCACTACCACCGTTGCTGTTGCTGCCGCCGCCCCACAGGCCGAAAGAGGCCGAAATCAGGTTCAGCGAGTCGATCTCGTAACTGGCTTCCATGCTGCCCGACTGGAACGAATAGTTGCTTTCGCTGCTTCCGTCGTAATCCAGGTTGGCCACGTCGGCAGAAACCTCGGTGGCACGCTGCGAACCGCCCGAATAGCTGCGGGGCGAGTCGTTATAGTTGTAGTTGTAGCGTGCGCTTACGGTCAGTTTTCCTTTCTGCACGGTGCCGAACAGTCCGCCTCCGGCGCCGCGGTTGCTGACGTTGCCGCTTACGGTCACCGTGTAGCCTTCGAATCCGCTGCCCTCGGTCACGATGTTCAGGATGCCACCCACACCCTCGGCATCGTATTTAGGGCCGGGGTTGGTGATGACCTCAATGTGCTTGATGGTGTTGGCGGGCATGCTCTTCAGCACTTCGGTGGGGTTGTTGCTCATCATGTTGTTGGGCTTGCCGTTCACGTAGACCTTGAAGGAGCTGCTTCCGTTCACTTTGATGTTGTCTTCTCCGTCCACGGTCACCAGGGGTACCTTACGAAGCATTTCGAGCAGCGAGTTGGTCTCCGAGTCGGGGTCGTCCTTCACGTTGTATTCTATTTTGTCAATGTCAGCCTTCACCAGCGGCTTCTGTGCCACTACTTCCACCTGGCCCAGTTCGTTCGAGGCATCGGTGACGTAGAGGGTTCCGAAGTCTACCAGCTTCTCGCCGGCCTTGACGGTAAAGTTTTTCACAATGGGGTTGCGTCCCACCGAAGTGATGGTCAGCACAAAGTTTCCTGTGCCGGGCACCTTCTCGCGGAATTCACCTTTCATGTCCGACACCAGCATTTTCACCGCCTGCTGCGGTTTCTCTTTCTTAGCCACTCGGATGGTGGCATACGGCTCGCCTTCGTGGGTGAGCGAATCGAGCAGCACTCCCTTGATCTGGAAAGTAGCCGCCGTGCCCTGTGCCACTGCTACGGCCGATACTCCGACGAGCATCCACAGCAGTACACAGCACTTCATCATGCGTTTAGCGCTTTTCATACTCTTTTTAAATAACCTACTGTCTGTTTGTTGATGTATTGTTCTGGCCGTATGCCTCTCCTCTTACATACGACTGGGCAAAAATAGAACGTTTTCCGATAGTTACGAGAGTTTCGGAGTTAAAAAAGGCAAAACTACACGAATTCGCAAGCCAACCGGTAGAGTTGCTTCTGCACCGATTTTACAGAATGATGCACATTGGGATAGTTTAAGCTACTTTATAAGATAGAAAAGCAGGAGCAGGCATACGTTAACGGCAATCACGCAACCGAAGCCTTTCAGTATCCAGCCACGCAGCGCACTGCCCCGCCCCGCAAAGAAAAGGGCGTAGCACATGTTGACAGCAATGTTGCTGACAATGGCCTGCATGCTGCACGCCGTAATGACAAGCGTGGCCACACCGCCCGTACCTTGCAGCAGGTTCAGGATGAACGGGGTAATATCGCTGAAACCGGAAACGAAAGACAGCAACGTCAGACCGCCCGTACCGGCATAGAGCAGCGTATAGTGCGTCAGCACGGTAAACACCACAAACAGCCCCGCAAAAATCAGAGCCACCTTGAACTCAAGTGGGTTTCGGCTGTCTTCTTCCTCCTCGCTCTGCCCAGCTTCGTTCGTACGCTTGCGGCGCAGGTGCAGATACCATGCCGTCCCGGCCGACACGACCGACATGCCCAGCAGGTAGGGATAAATGGTCAGCAGCGTTTCGCGGCTGAAGATGCCTATCAGGATGAGGAAACGCAGAAACATCATGCTCACCGCCAGCAGCATGGCAGCCACATACTCGGGTGCCTCCTGTGCCGAAGCTCCCCGACTCTTGCGGGCCAGCACCGAAATGGTGGCCGTACTGCTGTACAGTCCGCCGATGATGCCCGACACCAGGATGCCCGACTCGCGGAACACATAGCGCCGCAACAGGTACGAAAGGTAGGAAATGCCCGACACCACCACCGTAGCCAGCCAGATGCTGTAAGGCGTCAGTTTGATGCCCGGAATCAGAGGTTCATCGGGCAGCATCGGCAGTATGATGCCACTGATGGCGAGGAACTTGGCCAGCGTAATCATTTCGTCGTTCTTCATGCGCTGTGCCAGCTCGGTAAAGGTATGTTTCAGTTCGGTGAACAGCAACACGGTGACCACCACCATGATGTAGAACCACGAAGGCTGCGTAGCCACGATGGGGGCAATGCAATAGGTGATAAGAGCGATGACGATGGTCGTCACCCCGAATACGCGGTACTGCGTCTGCTTGACGTAATAGTTCAGTGCCAGCAGCACACCCAGCACAGCCCCGCCACCCATAAACAGACGATAGTCCACGGGGTCGAGGATATAAAGCAGATAACCCAGAATGCCGATGAAAGTAAACGTGCGGTCGGTTCCGAAGAGCGTAGTCTCGCCTTCGTGCTTCAGGCTGATGCGCCGTTGCGAAAGCCCGATGAGCAGGGAGAAGAGGGTCACCAGTACGAAGGTGACCAGTTCGCGGGGCAGGTATTGATAAAGTTTCTCCATAATACTCCGTTATAAAATTGGCTGGCACCTCCCGCGCCCGCACGTCGTCACCAGCGGCAGAAAGGATGCCTCATCAGCTGCGCATTGTAGTAACGGGCGTCTCCCGTCACTTCCTGCCCGATGAAATCGGGCTTTTCGAAGGGTTCGTCGGGCGAGGACAGTTCGACCTCGGCAATGACCAGCCCTTCGTTTTCGCCATAGAATTCGTCCACTTCGAACACGTGCCGGCCGCTCCGCACCAGGTAGCGCGTCTTGTCGATGGCACCCGGTTCGCAGATTTTCATCAGGTCGCGGGCTTCGTCCAGCGGTATCTCCTTCTCCCACTCGTAACGGCTGATGCCCGAGGCATCGGCGGGTCCCTTTATGGTGAGGTAGCCTTTGTCGTCGCGAATGCGGATGCGCACGGTCCGCCCGCGTGCACTACAGATGTATCCCTGCACGATGCGGCTGCTGGCGTAGGCCTTCGACTTGTACTCGCCGTCGACGAGGAATTTCCGTTCGATCTCTTGTGGCATAATTCTATCTTCTTATCAGCCCCAGAAGGAGTAGAGCACAAACATGGCAATAACCAGGACTACGGCTACGACGCCGATACCTATCAGAACTTTCTTGCCTTGCTCTTCTTCCTTGCGGGTATGTCCCATATTTTTCTTATTCTTTCCCATGGTCTTTCTATAGTTTTAAGTTCAACGATGAACAAAGTAAGAGGAAAAAAGGGAGGAATGCAAGAAAAAAGAAAGAAAATTTGTGTTTTTCGCGTCCGGCAGGCAATCGATCGCCATCCGGAAGGCCGGAAACAGGAAATCGGGCCAGAAACAGGGGCTTTACAGGACACTTGTACGGCTCGTGTGGAATGCAAGTGTGGCTCGTGAGCCGGGCAAGTGTCGCTCGCGAGCCGGGCAAGTGGCCC
>NZ_FR883123.1:14216-18572 GCF_000435115.1 Bacteroides sp. CAG:633
CCGCGTCCCCGGCCATCCGTGTCCAAGGGGACACGAACGTTATTCTGCTCCGGCAAATTCCATCAGGTAAGCCTTGACGAATCCGTCTATCTTGCCGTCCATCACGCCGTTCACGTCGCTTGTCTGGTAGTTGGTGCGGTGGTCTTTCACACGGCGGTCGTCGAAGACGTAGCTGCGGATCTGCGAACCCCACTCAATCTTCTTCTTGCCGGCCTCAACCTTCGCCTGCTCGGCCATGCGGTGCTTCATCTCTTTGTCGTACAGCATGGAGCGGAGGAGTCGCAATGCATTTTCGCGGTTCTTCGGCTGGTCGCGCGTCTCGGTGTTTTCAATCAGGATTTCTTCTTCCTCGCCCGTGTAGGGATCCTTGTACTGATAACGCAGACGGACGCCGGACTCTACCTTGTTCACATTCTGTCCACCCGCACCGCCGCTTCGGAAAGTATCCCACGAAATGCGTGCCGGCTCGATGGTCACTTCGATGGTGTCATCGACCAACGGGGTGACAAAGACGGATGCAAACGAAGTCATTCGCTTGCCCTGTGCATTGTAGGGCGACACGCGTACCAGGCGATGTACTCCGTTTTCACCTTTCAGGTAACCGTAGGCATAGCTGCCTGCTATTTCGATGGTACAAGTCTTGATGCCCGCTTCGTCGCCTTCCTGCAAGTTGGCAATCGTGGCTTTGTAACCATGAGTTTCGGCATAGCGCAGGTACATACGCATCAGCATGCTGGCCCAGTCCTGGCTTTCCGTACCTCCGGCACCGGAGTTGATCTTCAGCACGCAGTCCATCTGGTCGGCCTCGTCGCGAAGCATGTTCTTCAGTTCGAGTGCCTCGACGGCATCGGCAGCTTTGCTGTAAGCCTCGTCCACCTCTTCTTCGGTCACCAGTTCGTCTTTATAGAAGTCGAAAGCCAGCTGCAGTTCGTCGGCTAGGGTCTTCACTTCGTTGTATCCCTCAATCCATTGCTGCAGGCCTTTCACCTTCTTCATCTGCGCTTCGGCAGCCTTCTGGTCGTCCCAGAAACCGGGTGCCTGCGTGCGCAGCTGCTCTTCTTCTACTTGAATCTTTTTCCCTTCGATGTCCAGATAGCGGCAGAGCGCTTCGGTACGTTCCTTGATGTCCTTCAGTTGTTCTATGGTAATCATCTGTCTATGTGATTTAGCTGTTATTCTTGATGCATGGAAGTCGAAATCTGCGCAAAAGACCTGCCTTCGGCAGCAGATTCTTCCGTTCGGCTTGCAAAGGTATGAAAAAAACGCATAAATTTGCGGTTATCAACCTAATTAAGTATTGCTTATGAACAAACGAATCAGACAATTCGGTTTTTCGCTCCTGCTGCTGGCCACGTTAGGACTGGGCAGCTGCAGTTCGAAGTACAGTTACGAGACTGTTCCCAACGACCCGCTTCAGGCACGCATCTACACCCTGGACAACGGGCTGAAAGTGTACATGACCGTCAACAAGGACGAGCCACGCATCCAGACCTACATTGCCGTGCGCGTAGGCGGTAAGAACGACCCCGCCGAAACAACCGGTCTGGCCCACTACTTCGAACACCTGATGTTCAAGGGTACCAACCACTTCGGCACCCAGAACTACGAAGTGGAGAAACCGCTGCTGGACCAGATTGAACAGACGTTCGAAGTCTATCGCAAGACTACCGACGAAGACCAGCGCAAAGCCATCTACCATACCATCGACAGCCTTTCGTACGAGGCCTCGAAGTATGCCATCCCCAACGAGTACGACAAGCTGATGGCCGCCATCGGAGCCAACGGCACCAACGCCTACACCAGCTACGACGTGACCTGCTACACGGAAGACATCCCCAGCAACGAAGTGGAGAACTGGGCCAAGATTCAGGCCGACCGCTTCAAGAACTGCGTGATCCGCGGTTTCCACACCGAGCTGGAAACGGTTTATGAAGAAAAGAACATGTCGCTCACCCAGGATAGCCGCAAGGTATATGAGCAGACCCTTGCCGCCCTCTTCCCCCATCACCCCTACGGCACACAGACCGTGCTGGGTACACAGGAAGACCTGAAGAATCCCTCCATCACCAACATCAAGAACTACTTCAAGACGTGGTACGTGCCCAACAACATGGCCATCTGCCTCAGCGGTGACTTCGACCCCGACCAGATGATTGCCACCATCGACAAGTACTTCGGCGACATGCAGCCCAACCCCAACCTGCCCAAGCTCAACCCGGGCAAGGAAGCACCCATCACCACACCCATCGTGCGCGAAGTGTTCGGCCCCGAGGCCGAGAACGTAAGCCTGGCATGGCGCTTCCCCGGTGCGGCCAGCAAGGACATCGAAACCCTGCAAATCGTTTCGCAGATATTGTACAACGGACAGGCCGGCCTCATCGACCTCGACCTGACGCAACAGCAGAAGACACTGCTCGCCTACTGCTACCCCATGACCATGAGCGACTACAGCGCCTTCCTGATGGCCGGACGCCCCAAAGCCGGACAGACACTGGACGAAGTGAAGGACCTGCTGCTGGGCGAGCTGAAGAAGCTGCGCGACGGCGATTTTGACGAAAGCCTGCTCGAAGCCAACATCAACAACTTCAAGCTGTACCAGATGAAACAGTTGGAAAGCAACGACGCCCGTGCCGACTGGTTCGTACAGTCGTTCATCAACGGAAGCCAGTGGGCCGACGAAGTGACCGCCCTGGACCGCATGGCCAAACTGACCAAGCAGGACATCGTGGACTTTGCCAACAAGTACCTGAAGGACGACAACTATGCCATCATCTACAAGCGCCAGGGCAAGGACCCCAACGAAAAGAAGATAGAGAAACCCCAGATTACGCCCATCGTAATGAACCGTGACACCGCGAGTGCCTTCCTCAAGGAGATTCAGGCAAGCAAGGTGCAACCCATCGAACCGGTCTTCCTGGACTTCTCGAAAGACCTGACCCAACTGAAGGCCAAGGATGACATCCCCGTCATCTACCGCCACAACAGCACGAACGACCTGTTCGAACTGATTTACCTCTTCGACATGGGCAACCGCAACGATAAGGCGCTGGGCATGGCCGCTCAATACCTAGAGTATCTGGGCACCTCGGACATGACGCCCGAACAGGTGAAGAGTGAGTTCTACCGCATGGCTTGCACCTTCTATGTGTCGCCGGGCAGCGAACGTACCTATATTGTACTCTCTGGCCTCAACGAAAACATGCCGCAAGCCGTGGCCCTGTTCGAGAAACTGCTGGCCGACGCGCAAGTCAACCCCGAAGCCTATAACAACTTAGTAGCCGACCTGCAGAAGAGCCGCTCTGACGCCAAGCTGAACCAGTCGCAGAACTTCAGCCGACTGATGGTCTATACCGAATGGGGTCCCACCAACTACGCCACCAACCAGCTGAGCAACGCCGAACTGAAGGCCATGAATCCGCAACAGCTTGTCGATCGCATCCACCAACTGAACAGCTACAAGCACCGCATCACCTACTACGGCCCCAGCAAGACCGAAGAACTGCTGGCCGTCATCAACAAGGAGCACCGTGTACCCGACACCCTGAAAGACGTGCCGCAGGGCATCGAATTCAAGCAACAGCTTACGCCGGAAACCAAAGTCTATATCGCCCCCTACGAAGCCAAGAACATTTACATGGCACAGATTTCGAACCGAGGCGAAAAGTATGACCCCGCCATCGAACCCGGCCGCAAACTGTACAACGAATACTTTGGCGGCGGAATGAACTCCATCGTCTTCCAGGAAATGCGCGAAAGCCGCGGACTGGCCTACTCGGCATGGGCCGGAATGGATCGTCCGAGCCTGCCCAAGTACAACTACACGGTCAGCACATACATCGCCACCCAGAACGACAAGTTGATGGACGCCATCCGTACGTTCAACGACATCATCGACAACATGCCCCAGTCCGAAGCCGCCTTCAAGCTGGCCAAGGAAGGCCTCATCGCCCGACTGCGCACCGAACGCATCCTGAAGAGCGACATCATCTGGGCATACATCAACGCACAGGACATGGGCGAAACGACCGACAGCCGCATCCGCCTGTACAACGACGTGCAGACCGCAACCCTGAAGGACATCACCGACTTCCAGCAGAAGTGGATCAAAGGCCGCACGTACAACTATTGCATCCTGGGCGACAAGAAAGAACTCGACATGGAATCGCTGAAGAAGATAGGTCCCGTCATCGAACTGACAACGGAAGACATCTTCGGCTATTGATACTTCCGCCATCCTGATACGCAGGCGGGTGTACCGGCACAGGGAATTTTCCCTACCGGCACACCCGCCTGTTTTTTGTCCCTCCAACCCTGCTCACAACCGCTCTACGAAGGGGTGCCGAGCAACACAAGTGT
>NZ_FR883123.1:18628-26239 GCF_000435115.1 Bacteroides sp. CAG:633
GGAATGCAAGTGTGGCTCGCGAGCCGTGCAAGTGTTGTACAAATGGGGGAGTTGTGCCTCACTTCCCGATATGCACCGGCACTTCCTTCTTCGTCAACGAATAGCCTTGAGGAGTGTAAAGGTCGGCACGGCCATCGAACACGCGGCGCTGGCCGGTTTGCGGGTTGCTGACATACAGGGTGTACCAGACGCCGGTGAAGCGGTACCAGCACTTGATGGTACACTCTATCTGTGTGAGGGGCGGAACGTCAATGGTGTCAGTTACCGACAGCAGATCGTCCGACAGGGGGAAGTGGGTCTTGCCGGGCGCGAACGCAAGCTTCTCACCCAGCAACGCCGGAGACTGAAACCTGTCAAGCCCGGGCACATCCACAACGGGCTTTTCATTGCCGAAGAGCTGGAAGACTACCTCATCGATGGGCTCGTGCCACTGATCCCCTCCCTGAAAGGTAAACGTCCGCTGGAAGTATTCGTAGGGATGGAGCGCATACTTCCAAGGCGTTTCGGTGGCATTGGTAGGGCCAACCACATACGTCGTGTACATGGCACTGTCCATTTCGGTCCAGGAATTTAACTTATAGACAAGGCTGTCCAGCTGATAACGGGGCGAAGGGTCGATGTACAGGTCGATCTGTTCGTTACTGTAATCATTGCCCACATTCAGTTGCAGCTGTAACGAGCCGGTACCCAGGTTCTCCGCATCCAGAAAACGGAGTTCTTTCCCCGAAGTGCGCTCTATGGTCAGTTTGAAGGTCGAGGAATGAGCCACAAAGCGGAAGGGCTCCTCATCCTGGCAATAAAGCTCCGTGTCCCGCGCCATCAGCGTGCCGTCGAGGCTGTAAATGTCGCCCACGACCGGATCGTAAGTTCCCCCGTTAACCGACTGGGTAAAGTCGATACGGAGCCACAAGCCCAGAGTGCGCCAGTTGGACGCACCGAAACGGAGAATAGCTTCGGAACCGTCGGCAGGCACATGCACCTTTTTTGCCGAAGGCAAGAAATTGTCAACAAATACGTCGCTGTTGCAGCTGCACAGCACGAGCAGCATCAGGTATAGGGTCAGACGGGAAAAAGTTCGCTTCATAACGTTGATGATTTGGATTGGATTGCAAAGAAATGAATTTCCCTTCACTTCTCCAACAATCCAACCCAACAATCAACCTATGTTGACGCTCCGTGTGCGACGAGCTTACTCTTCGTACATGTGGTCGATGATTTCCTTGTAGTTCTGCGCCACGATGGGGCGTTTCAGCTTCAGTGTGTTTGTCAGTTCGCCACGCTCCATGCTGAAGGGCTTGGGCAGCAGCGTGAAGCGCTTCACCTGCTCGTAGTGGGCAAACTGCTGCTGCAGGGTGTCGATGCGGGCACGAAACAGAGCCTGTATCTTGGGATGCTGCAACAACTCTTCCATACTGTTGTAGGCGATGCCCTTCTCCTTGGCATAAGCTTCCACCAGCCCGTAAACGGGGACGATGAGGGCAGAGACAAACTTGCGTTCGTCGGCTATGATGGCCACCTGGTCGATGTAGCGGTCGATGATGAACCTCGTCTCCAAAGCCTGCGGACAGATGTATTTGCCATTCGAAGTCTTAAACAGGTCCTTGATGCGGTCGGTCAGGTAGAGCATGCGGCCTTCCAGACGTCCGGCGTCGCCCGTATGGAACCATCCGTCCTTGTCGAAAGCGGCGGCGGTGGATACCGGTTTGCGGTAATAGCCGGGCGTGATGGTCTTGCCACGCAGCAGGATTTCGTTGTTCTCGCCTATCTTCACTTCCAGATCGGGCATCACCTCGCCCACCGAACCCAGCTCGAAGCCCACGGGCGGGAAGCAGGACACGGTAGCCGTCGATTCGGTCAGTCCGTAGCCCACCACCATGTTGATGCCTACCGAATGGACAAACTCGCACACTTCGTTGGACACGGCGGCTCCTGCCGTGGGGAAGAAGGTGCCGTTCTCGATGCCGATGGTCTTCTTCAGGATGGCATAGACGGTCTTTTCGTAGAACTTGTATTTCAGGTGAAGCATCAGGGGCGGTGTCTTTCCCTGACGAAGGTAGTCCAGGTTGTGCGCCCGCCCTACCTTGATGGCATCCAGTATCATGGCCCGTTTCAGACCGGTTTCCTGATTGATGCGCTCCTGCACGCCCTGATAGACCTTCTCCCAGAAGCGGGGAACACTGCACATCACCGTGGGGCGTATCTCCTTGATGGTCATCTGGATGTCCTGCGGATGCAGGTTGATGCAGACCTGTGCGCCGCGTTGCAGACAGACGTAGGTCCAGCCGCGCTCGAAGACGTGCGTCAGCGGCAGGAAGTTCATCGAAACGTCCTGATCCGTCAGCGAGGGGATGCGGATTTCGTGCGTACGGAAGGCTTCCATGTAGTTGTAGTGCATCAGCATGACGCCTTTCGGTTCGCCCGTCGTGCCCGAGGTGTACAGAATGTTGGCAATGTCGCTGTCGGCCACTTCGGCTGTGCGTTTCTCTACTTCGGCTTCGTGCGGCAGCCCCTTGCCCAGTGCAAGGAACTCGTCGAAGTAGATGGACATCGACTGGTCGCGGGCGTCTTTCTGCACCTTGCGGTCGAAGATGATAACTTGCTTGAGCGACGGACACATGCCGAACACACGGATGGCAGCGTCGTATTGGAACTGTTCGCCCACGAAGAGGTAGCGGATGCCGGCATCGTTGATGATATACTGCGCCTGTGCGGGCGAGCTGGTGGCATAGAGGGGGATGGTGACGGCCCGGTCGGCATAGGCGCCGAAGTCCACGTAAAGGCATTCGGGTTTGTTCTGCGAGAAGACGCCGATGTTTTCCTGAACTTCCACACCCAGCGCCAGCAAGGCATTGGACACCTGGCGCACTGTCTGCGAGAACTGGTTCCAGGAGACAGCGATCCACTGTGCTTTTTCATAGTCCCTGTACTTCAGGGCTACTTTATCTCCATACTTCTCCGCCTGGCGGTGCACCATGACGGACAAATGATGATAAGCCATGTCTGTTATAAAATTGGTTAATGTTTTGCAAAGGTAGTGGTTTCATTTGAAACTATCTGCCTCCTTATGATAAAATATTCGGAGCAAACCCTCCCAAGCGGGATATTCCTATACAAAAAACAAGAATTACCTGATTTTCTTACCTGCCGATTAACAAAAATTCAAATATATTCCTATATTTGCAATTGAGTAACCCTTAAATTTTAACAAGCATGAAAAAGTTTTTAGCATTAGTAGCATTATTAGTGGCCGGCATTTCGGGCATGAATGCACAGGAGAGTCTTAAGTGGGGTATCACCGCAGGTCTTAATTCAAGCAACTTCTCGGTAAGCGGATTCGACAGCCGCATCGGTTTCCATGCCGGTGTAAAGGCCGAAATGGGACTTCCCCAACTGGCCGATGGAATCTATCTGGACATGGGAGCACTACTCTCGCTGAAAGGTGCCAAAGTAGATCTTGGCCCTGCAGGATCTGTTAAATACAATCCTTTCTATCTGGAAATCCCTATTCACATGGGTTACAAATATGCCGTTAACGACAAGTTTGCTATCTTCGGCAACTTTGGTCCTTACATTGGCATCGGACTGTTCGGCAAAGCAAAAGCCAGCGGTGAACTGATGGAAGGCGAAGACACTTCTGTCAATGTCTTCGGTGACGATGCCATGAAGCGCTTTGACTTTGGTCTGGGGCTGAAAGCAGGCGTAGAACTGAATCAAAAATACCAGCTATCCATCGGTTACGACTGGGGCTTGATTGACAACATCGAAGACAGCGGCAACAAGAACCGCAATCTGATGATTTCACTCGTGTACTTCTTATAACCGAAGAATATACCGAGGAAGTTACTTCCTCTTCTTGTGTGGGCAATTCCGCAAGCCGCCAGGCAACGGAGTTGCCCACACCTCTTTTTTACCACCTACCCGACATCGCCCTAGACCCTACAAAAGGGCACTTTGAGCCACACTTGCACGGCTCGTGAGAGACACTTGTACGGCTCACGAGAAACACTTGCACGGCTCGCGAGCCACACTTGTGTCCCAGAAATGCACTGCCAGCGACGAGTTTTTTCCACGGCGGCGTGCGTTGTCTTTCACTTTTTATCCGTAAGTTTGCAACAGTAAAATCAAACTTCTGCTTATGACCTACGACATACCTACCCTGGCTTCGGACGCCATCGGCCTGCTGAAGTCGCTGATAGCCATCCCCTCCGTAAGCCGCGACGAACAACAGGCGGCCGACTTCCTGCAACGCTACATCGAAATGCAGGGAATGGATACCGGACGGAAAGGCAACAACGTGTGGTGCCTCAGCCCCATGTTCGACCTGAACAAACCGACCCTGCTGCTCAACTCGCACATCGACACCGTGAAGCCCGTCAACGGCTGGCGGAAAGATCCGTTTACCCCGCAACTGGAACCTAACGGCAAACTCTACGGACTGGGCAGCAACGATGCCGGTGCCAGCCTTGTCAGTCTGCTGCAAGTGTTCCTCCAGCTGTGCCGCACACGCCAGTACTACAACCTGATCTACCTGGCTTCGTGCGAGGAAGAAGTTTCCGGCGCCGGAGGCATCGAATGCGTGCTTCCCGAACTGCCACCCCTGACATTTGCCCTCGTGGGCGAACCTACCGAAATGCAACCCGCCATTGCCGAAAAGGGTCTGATGGTGCTCGACGTCACTGCCACAGGCCGCTCGGGCCACGCTGCCCGCGAAGAAGGCGACAACGCCATCTACAAGGTGCTGGACGACATCGCCTGGTTCCGCGACTACCGCTTCGAGCAAGTATCGCCCCTGTTGGGTCCTGTCAAGATGAGCGTAACCATGGTCAATGCCGGCACCCAGCACAACGTCATCCCCGACCGCTGTACGTTCGTGGTGGACATCCGCAGCAACGAGTGTTACACCAATCAAGCACTGTTCGACGAAATCACCCGCCACATCCATTGTCAGGCCAAGGCTCGTTCCTTCCGGCTGAGTTCATCGCACGTATCGCCCAAGCATCCGCTGGTACAACGCGCCGTCGCTCTGGGTCGCACACCTTTCGGCTCGCCCACACTTTCCGACCAGGCCCTGCTGTCGTGCCCCTCGATGAAGATGGGTCCCGGCAAAAGCGCCCGCTCGCACACGGCCGACGAATTCATTTTCGTAAAAGAAATAGAAGAGGCTATCGGACTGTATCTGGAATTGCTGGACGGGGCACAGCTGTAAACCTGTTACCCCTAAACAGTATCAACGCTCCAGCCACCCCTCCGGATTCAGCTTTTCCTTCTCCTTGCGGAGCTGGAAGTGAAGAACGGTGCGACCGCCGTCGGAAGCATCGGAGAAAACGGTACCGAGTGACTGACGGGTCTTCACCGTGTCGCCCGTCTTGACGGAGGCTGAAGAAAGGTTGCAATAGACGGAGATGTAGGCGCCGTGGCGGACAAGGATGTTGAACAGGCCGTTCAGCTTGAAGACGGCAGCTACCTTACCGTCGAAGATGGCACGTGCCTGTGCGCCGGGCTTGCCCTGGATATCGATACCCTTGTTGTCGAGCTTCACCCCGCGAAGTCCCTCGACGCTGTATTGCCCGTAGTGGCTGGTGATAAGGTAAGGACCCGTGATGGGCATGGGCAGCTTGCCGCGGTTGCTGACAAAGGTGCCCGACAGTTCGCGGTCGGCCTTGCTCATATTGAACCGCTCCAACGGAGCAGCTTTCGACTTGGTGCCCGACGAGCCGCTTTTAGTCCCCTCTGACTTACGGCGTGCAGCAGCTTCGCGACGGGCTTCTTCCTCGGCCCGCTTGCGTGCTTTCTCTATCTCTTCGGCTATCAGGCGATCGATACGGGCATTCAGTTGGTTGGCCTCGCGGCGTTTGCGCGATATTTCGTTCTGCAGTCCTCGCTGCTTCTTTTGCAGATTGGCGATGAGGGTGCGTTTCTCTTTCTCCTGCGCCTCCAGTTTTCCCTTTTCGGCTTCACGCTCCTTCAGCAGACTTTCCTTGGCCTGCTTCACCTGTTTCAGCTCGGCCTGCTTGGCAGCAATCTGTTGCTGCTTCTTCTGAATTTCTTCGCCTTGCAGACGCTGGTAGGTGGCATACTCGCGCACGTAGCGCAGACGGCGGTAGGTTTGTGCCAGGTTTTCGGCAGAGAAGATGAACATCAGCTTTTCTTCGACCGAACGGTTCTTGTACAGGTAGCGTACGGAAGCAGCATACTTCTGGCGCTTCTCCTTAAGCTGACGGCGCAGCGTAGTGAGTTGGCGATTGAGCGAGGAAAGTTCCTGCTCGATGGCTTCCATGTCGCGGTTGATGCTGAGGATGTAACGTTTCCGTTCTTCTATCTGTCCGGTCAGTGCGGCAAGGCCGTTCAGCTGGCTGCCCACAGTTTTCTTGGTAGACTTCAACAGGGTTTCGGTCTCGGCAATCTGTTTCTGCAAATCGCCACGCTTGTTTTCCAGCTCCTTGATCAGTTTGTTCGACTGAGCCAGAAGCGGCGATGCACAGGTGCACAAGAGGAAGAGAAGAATCAGTATTCGGGACATTTCGGAAACGGTTAGGGACTTATAAATTCAACGTTGTTCAGTACTCCGGCGACCGCCTTGGGCTCAGGCGGAAAGGTCGAGCAGCATTTCGAGCAGCTCTTCCAGCGTCACTTCGCGATAGCGGGAAGAAACTTCGGTGGGCGTCAGATTGATGGGTTTGTTGGAGAACTCGGTCAGCTCGATGCGACACTTTTCGAGGTCTTTCAGCCCCAGCTCCTTACCGTCGATCCAGTTCTTGGCACCGGGACGCGAAGCCTTGAAGAGCATCTTCTCCAGATTCTCGAAGTTGGCCTTGCGGGGCAGCATGCCGCGAAGTTCGCCACGGGTGACGCGCACGTAGCGTTTCCCCATACGGTCGACGAGCAACACCTCATCGGGCGTAATATCCATTCGTGCTACCTCGGTGCGCAGAATAGGCATGAGGAAGGAAAGCTGCATACGCTCGCCACTCTTCAGTTTCATGGTGCCGCTTACGGTGAACGTGGCATCCTTGTGAGGGATGGTCAGTCGGACTTTCGACGACAGGCAGAGGGACTGTGCGCCATGACTTTCGGCCTTGCGCGAGGTCTTACAGCCGGCCAGACTTACGGTCAGCAACACAAGAAGCATCAGCCGCAGGCAGAGGCGGGCGGTGAAGAACGGTGTCCGCACGGCAGCGGAACGCAGAATGGAAGTATTATCGGTCATTGTTTCGGATATTATCGGTTGATATATATGGTTTCGTTATCGGCGGGAAGAAGCAGACCGATGCCGGCCAATGGTGTCAGTCGGCAGGAATGTACTTCTTCTTCTCGATTTTTTCTTTCAGCTTGGGCGACTTGCATCCCATGTCGAGGGCTTGTTTCCAGTACTTCAGGGCACCGTCCACGTCGCCTGTCATGTAGTAGATGTCGCCGCAATGCTCTACGACGTCCTCGCTCTGCCCGCCGCCGTTCTTCATGGCGTCGTCGATGTAGAGACGTGCCTCGGCATAGTTGCCCTTTTCGAAGAGAATCCAGGCGTACGTGTCGAGGTAGGTGGCATTGCCCGGCTCGGCCTTGACGGTGCGATAGCTCATTTCCTCGGCACGGTCGAGGTCGCGGCGTTCGAGC
>NZ_FR883124.1:0-1065 GCF_000435115.1 Bacteroides sp. CAG:633
CAGCATGCTTTCGTCCACGTACGATTCGCCGCTGACTACCGTTCCGTCCACCGGTACCCGTTCGCCGGGTTTTACCAACAGCAGATGGCCGATGGTAACTTGTTCTAATGGATAATTGATAATGGAGAATTGAGAATGGGGTTGCGCGAATTCTCCATTCTCCATTTTCCATTCTCCATTCACCAAGTTTACCGTCTTCGGCTGTAGCCCCATCAGCTTCTTGATGGCACTGGTGGTGTTGCCTTTGGCACGCTCTTCGAGCAGACGGCCCAGCAGAATGAAGGCGATGATGACGCTGGAAGCTTCGAAATAGACGTGCGGCTCGATGCCCCGCGACAGCCAGAAGTCGGGAAACAGCAGGTTGAAGACGCTGAACAGGTAGGCGATGCCGGTGCTGAGGGCTACGAGGGTGTCCATATTGGCTGCACCGTGTTTCAGTTGCTTCCAGGCATTGATGTAGAAACTTCGACCTAACCAGAAGACCACCGGTGTGGCCAGTATGCCCGTCACCAAGCCGGCATAAGGCATGTCCATGAAGACCATGCTGATGACGATGATGGGCAGCGACAGGACGATGGCCCACGTGGCACGGAATTTCAGTGCCTGGTATTTCTGCCGGTGGGCTTGTTCCACTTCGTCGGCTGTATGTTCGTCGGTGTGTATCAGCAGGTCGTAGCCGGCTGCCTGTACGGCCTGTTGCAGGGATGCTTCGTCGCAGCAATCGGAGTCGTACTCGACGGTAGCCGTGGCGGCGGCCTAGTTTACTGCCGCGTGCGCGGCATAGTTTACTGCCGCGTGCCGGACACCCGGCTGATGATTCAGTGCCTTATCAACCCGCGCTGCGCAGGCGGCACAACTCATGCCCATCACAGGGAAGGTTTTCTGAATGGTATTCTTGTTGCTCATGTTATCCTCCTTTTGGCTTTTCGCGGTGCAAAGATACGGAAAACGGAGGACGTTGTGTCGGGAGTGGCTGTTAAAAGATGTGGGTTGTTCTGCCTGTCAGACCCCGTCTGGAAGGCTCTGAGAAGGGGGGCTGAGCCGTGCAAGTGTGGCTCGCGAGCC
>NZ_FR883125.1:0-224 GCF_000435115.1 Bacteroides sp. CAG:633
ACTATGCTGATGAAAATGCGGAAGCTACCTTTCAACGGAAGTTGAAAAAGAAGAAAAAGAGAAGAATAAGCTGGTAATAACAAAAAAGATACGAAAATGAAAGAAATGAAAAACAGCGATTTTATCCACACGCTGGATGCAGTATATAACCTCTGTTCCGAAATCAAAGAATTGCTAAATGTAGAAACGGAGAAACAAGAAGATGAGGGTAGTGAAGGTATTGT
>NZ_FR883125.1:316-519 GCF_000435115.1 Bacteroides sp. CAG:633
TGACAGAGAAGGACGGGAAAGACTTCGTACCGCTATAAATTTGCGGTTAAAAGAAGTCAAAGAAGTATATTCAGTTCTGAGTACAACCAACGGAAAAATATTTGCCGAGCAAGAACGAATCAGCAATGAATTGCAACGGCTTCGAAGCCTGAAAGTCCAAAATAACCATACACACGTTATTGACTTCAAGACTTCTCGACCTT
>NZ_FR883126.1:0-17392 GCF_000435115.1 Bacteroides sp. CAG:633
GTGAATCGCGTATTACGACACACCCTCTTTATTCTTAAATAGAGTTAAGAAAAGGCATTTTTTGGCCGTTTTATTATGTTGTATAACATAAAACCTCTACATTTGCACTGTGTTTTTCATGGTATTAGATTTAAGGTTAACAAAGATTGGGTGTCTGGGATAGATACCCTTCTTTTTTTATATACCCCTTCAGATTCCATTCCTGCCTTTCCAGGCATACGAAACAGGCTGCTTCTGCACACTTTTCCAACCTTCGGAAATATCAAAAAATCCCCTTTCTGGACAGACTAAAAAAAGTGATAGGTTATTTGCATTTCTCCGACCGGTATCGTACCTTTGCAAGACGCTGTACAAAATAGCATTTGTTTATCTTTAAGAATCCAAAACAAGAAAAACTATGAACATCAAAGTCCGCTTAGTCATTATGAACTTCCTACAGTTCGCCGTGTGGGGAGCTTACCTGACATCCATGGGCAGTTATCTGGTCAACGTCGGTCAAGCAGCACATATCGGAACATTCTACGCCATGCAAGGTATCGTTTCCCTATTTATGCCAGCCATTCTGGGTATCATTGCCGACCGCTGGGTACCGGCTCAGAAGCTGTTAAGCTTCAGTCACTTTACAGCGGCTTTATTCATGGCATTGGCAGGCTATTACGGCATGAGCAGCGGAAGCGATGTCGAATTCGGTATACTTTTTACTTTATACTCGCTGAGTGTGGCGTTCTATATGCCCACCCTTGCACTTTCCAACTCGGTAGCCTATACGGCACTGGACAAAGCCGGGCTTGATACCATCAAAAACTTCCCCCCTATCCGTATATTCGGTACCATCGGATTCATCTGCTCCATGTGGATGGTGGATATATTGGGACTTCAGAACAATTACGGCCAGTTCTTCGCTTGTGCCCTTATCGGATTGGTATACGGCGTTTATGCACTGACCCTCCCTGCCTGTCCTGTTAATAAAGGAGGCGAAGGCAAATCACTTACAGAAGCAATGGGGTTGCGTGCCTTCACATTGTTCAAACAGAAAAAGATGGCTATCTTCTTTATATTCTCCATGCTGTTGGGCGTATCGCTGCAAATCACAAACGGATTTGCCAATCCCTACATCAGCAGCTTCGGAAGCATCCCCGAATATGCCGAGACCTTCGGTGTACAGCATGCCAATATTCTGATTTCGCTGTCACAAATATCCGAAACACTCTGCATACTGCTGATCCCATTCTTCCTGAAAAGATTCGGTATCAAGTATGTGATGCTGATTGCCATGTTTGCTTGGGTACTCCGATTTGGTTTGTTCGGTGCTGGCAATCCGGGCAGCGGCGTATGGATGTTTATCCTTTCGATGATCGTCTATGGAGTGGCATTCGATTTCTTTAATATATCCGGTTCTCTGTTTGTTGACCGTGAGACAGACAAAGGCATACGGTCGAGCGCCCAGGGTCTGTTTGTCATCATGACCAACGGATTCGGTGCAACCATCGGTACATTGGGAGCACAAGCTGTAGTCAATCATTTTGTCGACTTCAACAGCGAAGCCCCGCAAATCGAACAATGGCAATATGCATGGTATACCTTTGCCGCTTATGCACTGGTAGTAGCCGTTGTATTCGCATTTGCCTTCAAATATAAACACCGGCCGGAACAACTATAACCGTAACGGAATGAACAGAAAGAAAATAGAACTGCAAGTTCTGAACATATCCAACAGTCAGGAGCAGGCTGGAGCTTTCGCCTTGGTATTGGGCGAAATAAACGGTGATCGCCAGTTGCCCATTATCATCGGCACCAGCGAAGCTCAATACATGCTCATTGAGCTGAAAGGCATCACATCTCCACGCCCCCTGACGCATCATCTTTTTGCTTCCGTACTCGAAACACTGAAAGTCAAGTTGGCGCGAGTACTCATCTATCATGTAAACAATGGGGTATTCTACTCGTATGTCTACTTCAAATCGGACAACACCTTCATGCGAATGGATGCGCGTACAAGCGATGCCGTAGCTTTGGCTTTGCGAATGCATGCACCGATCTATGTGTATGAAGATATTTTGGAAGATGAGGGAATACGCTCGGATTTCTTCTCCGAGGCTTCACAACAGGACGAGCAACCCAAAGAAGAAAACATAGAGTCACTGAAAGCAGCCCTGGCCGAAGCCATAGCAAACGAGAATTACGAACGTGCCGCCCAACTGCGCGACCAAATCAATCAACGCAAAAAGATGTAGGCACCTCAGCGCTATCACATACAATATAACATTTCGAACATGCACGTATTCTACACACCAGACATACAAAACAGTAACGAACTGCCTGAAGAAGAAGCAGCTCATGCGATACGGGTATTGCGTCTTCAAACAGGCGACGAAGTAATGCTTACCGACGGACAAGGCAACTTCTATCGTACCGAAATCAGTACCGCTACCAACAAACGCTGTTTGGTACGAGTACTGGAAACCATAGCTCAAGAACCGCTTTGGAGTGGCTATCTGCACATTGCCATGGCACCTACCAAGAATATGGACCGCACAGAGTGGTTTGCCGAGAAAGCCACCGAGATAGGATTCGACGAACTTACCTTCCTGAATTGCCGCTTTTCGGAGAGGCGGGTTATCAAGACCGAACGTATCTCGAAGATTCTTATCTCCGCCATCAAGCAGTCGCTTAAAGCCCGCCTGCCAAAGCTAAACGAGATGACCGACTTCGACCGCTTCATTGCCCAGCCTTTCGACGGACAGAAATTCATTGCACATTGCTATGAAGGAGAAAAGCCCCTGTTGAAAGACATCATCCGAAAAGGCGAGAATGCACTGGTGATGATAGGTCCGGAAGGCGACTTCAGCGAGGAAGAAGTAGAAAAAGCTATCGGACAAGGATTTCAGCCTATCAGCCTGGGACGCTCAAGGTTAAGGACAGAAACAGCAGCACTGGTAGCCTGTCATATATTGAATCTGGAAAACCAATGATATTCACTTTTAACACTTTAACGATATGAAAAAAGGTTTATTTCTCCATTTATCGGTTTTAGCGATACTGATAGCATTTATCAGTTCATGTTCCAAAACAACGGAGTACACCAACGCTATTCCTGCCGATGCCACATCGGTAGTAGCACTCAACCTCAAATCATTGGGTGAAAAAGCCGGCATAGGCGATAAAGAAAACAAGGAAGCTCTGCAGAAGCTGACCGACGTATTGAAAAACGAAATGAATGCAGCCACTTTCCAACAACTGGAAACGGTGCTGAAAGATCCGAATAAAGCAGGTATCGACCTGAAATCGCCAGTCTACCTGTTCAATACTCCCAATATGAAAGCTGCCCTGGTAGCTAAAGTCAGCAATGAAGATGACTTGGAGAATCTGCTTCAAGTGACAGAAAAAGAACAAATCAGTTCCGCTGTTGCAGAAGGCGACGGATACCGCTACGCCACACTCAGCAATCAGGCCATACTGGCATTCACCCCTTCCGCACTTGTCATGGTAAGTTATAGCGGAGAGGCACAGCTGGAAAATGCAAAAGGCCAAGTCAGCAACCTGTTGAAGCAGACTGCCGAACAAAGCATTGCCAACAGCGAAGGTTTCAAGAAGGCCATGAAGAAGAATGGCGAAATCAACGTATTCATTGCCCTGAACGAACTGTCAAACAGCTATGCCCAGATGATGAAGCAAAGACTGCCGAACAGCGAAAACTGGGAAGAAATGTTCCTGCTGGGTAGCCTGAGCTTTGAAAAGGGAGAAATAAACTTTGAAGCCGAATGGTATACCAATAATGATGAACTGAGGAAAAAGCTGGAACAACAGGCCAAAGCTACAACACGCCCTATCCAGAACAATCTGCTGAAATATTTCCCGCAATCCTCACTGGCATTGTTCAGCATGGGCATCAACGGAGAAGAAGTATTCAAATACCTTCAAGAAAACGAAGATTTCCAGAAGAGCATATCCATGAAGCAGTTCAACGACCTGAAAGTATTTTTCGATGCTTTTCAGAACGATATAACCATAGGACTGATCAACGTCACCATGCAAAATGCTCCGGCCTTCCTGGCTTATGCCGAAGCCAAGAACAACGACATGCTGAAAGCTCTTTATGAAAAAAAGAACGAACTGGGTCTGCAACGAGGTACTGACATCATCCGGTTGAACGAAAACGAATATGTGTACAAATCGCGTAAGCTGAACGTATTCTTCGGCATAAAGGACAAGACGTTCTATGCAACCAATGATGAACTGCTTTACAAAAGCATCGGTAAAGCATCAGATCCTTCTGCCGCCAAAGCCGAATACGCATCCGAAATCAAAGGAAAGAACATGGCCTTTATCATCAATATTGAGTCTATCTGTTCTTTACCGGTAGTCAAGATGCTGGCACAATTCGGCGGACAACAAGCTGCCTCCGCCCTCTCGCTGTGCGACAACCTCACTTATCTGGAAGTGACAGGAGACATACAGAAAGCAAACTTCAGCTTGAAAATGAAGAATAAAGAAGTCAATTCACTTAAACAAATCGTCAACTTCGCAAGACAGTTTGCCGGCATGTAAGCCGACACTAACGCTATAGAGCGTCAACTGTCAACGAACAGTCTAATTAAACAATGAACAATATTCACCTGCGGCAAACACTTCCACAAGTGTTTGCCGACCGTGATGCCATTACCTCTGACATATGGCATCACGACATCACATTCTGCAAAGGGAAGCGTTACCTGATTGAGGCCGCTTCGGGCACAGGCAAATCTTCGCTTTGCAGTTACATCTACGGATACCGGCGCGACTATCAGGGCATCATCAACTTCGATGAACGCAACATACGTTCGCTCTCCGTAAGCGAATGGGGAAACATCCGGCGACACTCACTCAGCATTCTGTTTCAAGAACTGCGCATCTTCCCCGAACTGACGGCACTCGAAAATGTTCTGCTGAAGAACCAGCTGACCCAGCATAAAAAGAGAAAGGACATCGTGGCCCTTTTTGAAACATTGGGGATAGCCGACAAAATCGACGTACAAGCCGGCAAACTGTCCTTCGGACAGCAGCAACGGGTAGCTTTTATCCGCAGTCTTTGCCAACCTTTCGACTTCATCTTTTTGGACGAACCCGTCAGCCACCTTGACGACGAAAACGGCATCATTATGAGCCGGCTCCTGACAGAAGAAGCCGAACGGCAACAGGCCGGTATCATCGTGACATCAATAGGCAAACACCTGCCACTGGACTACAACGAAGTATTCAAACTTTAACTCTGAAAGAAACAATGAACAAACTCGTCTGGCGACTTCTTCGTCAACACATCAGCGTGGGACAACTGGCCGGCTTCTTCCTGGCCAATCTGTTTGGCATGACAATCGTCCTGCTAAGCATACAGTTCTATCGCGATGTATTGCCGCTGTTCACCCAAGGGGACAGCTTTATGAAGAAAGAGTATATCATCGCCACCCAAAAAATCAGTACCCTCGGTAGCTTTGCCGGGCGCAGCAATACCTTTACCAAAGAAGAAATCAAGGAACTGCAACAGCAGCCGTTCACCCGTAGCATCGGGGCTTTTACCCCTTCGCTCTTTAAAGTATCAGCCGGGCTGGGTATGCAGGAAGCAGGCATCCACCTGTCTACCGAAATGTTCTTCGAGTCGGTACCCGACGAATATGTAGACGTCAACCTGGACAAATGGCACTTCGATGAAAACAGCCGCACCATCCCCATCATCATCCCGCGCAACTACCTCAACCTCTACAACTTTGGTTTTGCCCAAAGTCGCAGCCTGCCCAAGCTGTCGGAAGGTGTGATGAGCCTGATTCGGATGGACATCATTCTGCGCGGCAACGGACACGTAGAACAGTATAAAGGTAATATCGTAGGTTTCTCCAACCGTCTGAATACGATACTGGTTCCGCAATCGTTCATGAACTGGGCCAACCAGACTTTTGCTCCCGACCAGGAAGCACAGCCGTCACGGCTGATTGTCGAAGTGAACAACCCAACCGACACAGCCATCGCCGACTACTTCCAGCAAAAGAATTACGAGACCGAAGGCAATAACCTGGATGCCGGAAAGACAACCTACTTCTTACGGCTTATCACTGGCATTGTCATAAGCATAGGACTGTTTATCAGTCTTCTGTCGTTCTACATCCTGATGCTGAGCATATTCCTGCTATTACAGAAGAATACCGTAAAACTGGAGAACCTGCTGCTCATTGGCTACAGTCCCACGAAAGTAGCCCTGCCGTACGACTTGCTGACCATCGGTCTGAATCTGATTGTACTTCTGCTGTCAGCAGGCGGGGTGATGTGGATTCGCAGTTATTACACAGATACCCTTCAGAATCTGTTCCCACAACTGGAAACAGGCTCTTTATGGCCTTGCATACTGACGGGAAGCCTGCTGTTTGTCTTTGTTTCGCTGATCAACATCCTAAGCATACGAAAAAAGGTGAACGACATCTGGAAAAACGGTGCATCCAAATAATTTCAAACTTTTCGGGCACGGATTACAGGGCATTTTGCAATGGAATTATTCCTTTCGCAACATCATTCCCCTGTAGTCCGTGCCTTCTTCTATCCGATAAAAAGCCCTGCTCTGAACGACGTCTGTACGGCTCGTGAACAACACTTGCACGGCTCACGAGCGACACTTGCACGGCTCACGAGCCATATTTGCACTGTTCGGCACATTGCTTCTTATGCTCTCTAACATTGATTGTTACGCCCTCTGACATTGCTTGTTAAGCACTGCCACATTACACCCTATCAGCCACGACATATACTGCCGCCTCAGGCAGCATCGGAATCTGATGAGAAAAGAATGGATGGAAGGCGAAAATACATTAAAAGATAAAAGGTTCACGAAGCCTTCACCGCTGTGTATGGTTCCGTAAACCTTTCATCTCAATCTTTTTGATGTTTAATGATGTAGTCTTTAGGAGACAAGCCATACCGTTCTTTGAACGAGTTGGAGAAATGAGACAAACTGGTATAACCCGTAGCATAAGCTATCTCGGAAATAGTCAGCTTTTTATTCTCGGCCAGTAGCTTGGCTGCCTGTTGCAGACGAATATTCTTAATGAAGTCGCGAGCTGAAAGATTTGTCAGTTCCTTCAGCTTCCGATGAATGTGCACTCTGCTCAGTCCGACTTCTGTAGCCAGCAATTCTGCATTCAGGTCGGGATCGGCCAGATGTTCGTTCACCACTTTCATGATTTTCTCCATCAGCTTCTCATCGCCCGACTGCATTTCCAGTTTGTCTATCTTGTCTTCCTGCTGCTGCGTACCGCTAAACTTATTCTTCAGCATCCGACGATTGTGCAGCAAGTTGGCAATCGTTCCTTTCAGTAATTCCGTATTAAACGGCTTCACGACATAGGCATCGGCTCCAATGTCCATGCCTTCCAGACAATCCTCGGGATTCGACTTTGCCGTCAGCAACACTACCGGAATGTGATTGATATTGGTATTTTGCTTGATTTTGCGACACAACGTAAGTCCGTCCATTTCAGGCATCATTACATCACTGATTATCAGATCGGGCATATCGGTCAGCATCAGTTCGTAGGCTTCCTTGCCATTCACGCAAGTCTGTATCCGGTATTCATCGGCCAACTCATTCTTCAGATAAGTGCGTATCTCCTCTTCGTCTTCTACAATCAGCACTTTCTGGTTGGTCTTGGCTTTAACGGTCTTTTCCTCTTCCGCCTGCAGGTCTTCCGGAACTTCGCTCAGTACTTCCGGATGCACACGAGGCTTCAGCGGAACCGGCTCTATCTTCATACTGCTTTCGCCAGCTTCCAATTCATCGCTACGCAGATGCGCCGCTCCCATCGGAATACGGATAACAAAACGACTGCCCGAAGTGTCTTCCCGATTTTCGGCAAAAATCTCGCCATGATGCAACAATACCAACGAACGGGACAGGTGCAGACCGATTCCCGTACCAAAGTTAGACTTGGTTACATCGTTGTCTATCTGGTAGAAGCGTTCGAATATACGTTCAATCTTATTCTTGTCGATGCCGATGCCACTATCCGAAACGGTTATCTCAAAATACTCCCTCAAAGCATCCCTACGGGTAGCGTCCTTGCCGGTAGACAGCCGAACCAGCACCTCCCCTTCTTCCGGCGTATACTTAAAGGCATTGGAAA
The DNA here is from genome assembly GCF_000435115.1 of Bacteroides sp. CAG:633. Classification (NCBI taxonomy): domain Bacteria; kingdom Pseudomonadati; phylum Bacteroidota; class Bacteroidia; order Bacteroidales; family Bacteroidaceae; genus Bacteroides; species Bacteroides sp. CAG:633. The sequence goes on from NZ_FR883126.1 coordinate 8,142, forward strand.
GGATATTCATCAGAATCTTATCAAAGTTATTCAAGTCAATCCAGACTTTCAGTTCAGGCATATCATGCTCGAACGTGAAGTGTATCTTCTTCTTTCGCGCCAGATAATCGAATGTCATCATTACATCGTCGATAAAGCCCACCATATCCATCTCGCGGAACTTCAGGAACATCTGTCCCTTATCCAGCTTACGAATATCCATCAACTGATTGATCAGGCGCAAAATGCGCTGGGCATTACGATAAATCATCAGGTAAGTCTTATGCAGTTCCGCATCTTTCTTATCGGCAAGCAACTTCTCCAGCGGATTGATGATCAGCGTCATCGGTGTACGTATTTCGTGGGAGATGTTGATAAAGAACTGCAGTTTGGCTTCGTTCAGCTGTTCTGCATGTTCACGCTTCATAAGCTCACGGCGATGCCGCATCCGCGAACGGAGGTGATTTACTATGCCATATACCAGCAGTCCCAACAGAATGCAATAAATGAAATAAGCCCACCAAGTCGCATACCAAGGAGGAGTAATCAGAATTTCGATATTACGTATTTCCGAAAGACTTCCATGATTCAAAGCACGCACCGAGAAAGTATATTTGCCGGGAGGCAGGTTGTTATAAGTCACCAGATTTACCCCCGGTTCGGTCGACAGCCACTTCGATCCCAGTTCCTCAATCTTATACTGGTAAGTTATCTGTTCCGGACTATTATATTGCAGAGTGGAAAAGACAATACTAAACGTATTGTCATCATAAGCCAACTGAAAGCGTTTCGCATCCTGAACACTCCCCTGAATAACCGGCCGACCACCCGATTCGGTATTTTTACGTACAGGCTGATTGAATATAAAGAAGTCAGTGATGCAGACCTCTGCTGTCTTGGACTCACTACTGATGGCGTCCGGCAAGAAAGCTGTAATACCATTCACACCACCAAAGAAAATCTTTCCCGACGGAGCACGATAAAAAGCTCCGTGCATGAATTCATTGCCTTGTATTCCATCGCCCGCGTAATAGTTTATGAAACGTTTCTCTACAACATCGAACTTACTGATGCCATTGTACGTACTAATCCAGATATTGTGTTGTCCGTCTTCGCACAATCCGCAAATAACATCATTAGACAAACCATCCTTTACGGTAAATTTCTCGATCTCCTCTGTTTTCTTATTAAAACGGAACAGACCACCAGTCGTTCCTGCCCAGATATAACCATTGCTATCTTCCAGCAAGGCATAACCTACGCAGTCGGTTATCAGTGTATTGGATTGCCTATAGTTCAGGAAACTGCCAGTCTGGGGATTAAAGCAACTGATTCCTTTATAATGCGCCAGCCATACAATCCCATCTTTATCACAAAATAAATAGTTTATCCAATCGTTAGCCAACTCATTCCGATTCAAATCGCCCGCTTCGTCCTTGGACGATTCGTAATGCTTCAACTCTTTCGTCTGCAGATTATATCGGTAAAAGCCCGAACCCAAGGTTGCGATATACAGGTTTTTCCGTCCATCTTCCGCTATCGACAACACCTTTTTATTACCGATCTGTGGCAGATAGTCACACTTCCCTGTTTTCCTGTCCATTCTGGCCAAGCCACGTGTATACGATCCAACCCAAAAATCTCCGTTCGAATCTTCGTACATACACATCACCGTACTGGCAACAGAACTCGAAGAACCATCCGGCTGATAATGCCGTATACGTTTCCCGTCTATCCCCAGTTCAAACAAGCCTTCATTGTCCGCTCCTACCCATAAATGATAATCACTGTCCTGAAAAACAGACATCACACATCCTTCGCCTATAGGGTTATAATAAATAGATTTGCTGCCATAATATTCAAAAGGATTTTCCTGCTTCGGTATCAGCATAATTCCTTTCTGAAATAATCCCAACCATAAATTCTTGTCCTTATCTCCCATCATGGCATGAACCTTGCCTTTGGAGAAGTCCATCGGAGCAGAATTTATACTATAATCTTCCAAAGCCTCAAGAGCCGGATTATACGCCTTTATTCCCTGCCCATCGGTACCTACCAGCAACTTGCCGGATACCATCAGCAGACAATATACTGATATAGACGGAGAACCTTCACAAGGGACAGACACAAACCGGTTGGATTCCTTATCATAGCGCGAAAGGCCCTTTTTAGGCGTTCCGACAAACAAGTTGCCTTGGCTGTCCTCTATGATAGCCGAAATATTATTATCATTTATTTCCGGATATTTAAAAATACGTATTTCTCTTGTTGCCGGTAAATAGCAAATCAAACCATTTCCTTCAGTACCAATCCATATATTACTGTTGGAATCCTCGTAAAAGTTCTGCTGATAGTTGTAATTGGCCTGATGCAATATATTATCCAAAGACAGAGCCTTATCTCCCTGAATGTCTAAACGGAACATACCTTGACCGGTTGTAGTAATCCAGATTTCGCCATTGCGCAATTCACGCATTTGAGTCACGTGCGGATATACTCTGCGACCACCACGCATCATGGGTATTTCGATGAATGTATCAGTGTCACGATCATACTTCATCAACCCATCAATACAGCCTACAAACAGATTTTTCCGACTGTCTTCAAACAACGTATGCACATAGTTATTTTTAATAGAAGTAGAATCACCGGGAATGTGCTTGTAATTGGTAAAGCGTATACCATCAAAACGGTTCAAACCGTATTCTGTTGCAATCCATACAAAACCACGGCTGTCTTGCAGAAGCTTATTCACCAGGCTGCTGGACAATCCGCTTTCCATAGAATAAAAACGACCGGTTTGTGCCATTCCAGGCACAAAAGGAGTGCAAAAGAATATTACAAAGAGAATAATACGAATATATTGGTTCATGGTATAAGGTTTGTGATATCTATAAAAATCGTTCAAAGATAATGCATTTCACCAATATTGAAACATTAAAAAACACAAATGTTACATGGAAGAAAGATTATGTAACGTAGACTAAAGTTTATCCACCAAAATTATAACTTTTCCACAAAAGACAAGCACAAAATGGATCTGAAATCAACGCAAACGACAAACACATATACTCAAAAATAGCATATCATTAGCCTAATAAGATACCCAGATAGTAGCCTAAAATTAGATAATCCTGCCATATTTCACTTACTAAAAAGGTAATAAATTCATCCATAATAAAAAACAGGCCAGGATAAAAGCCCCTAAAAAGAAAAATAGCTACATCAGCCCACTATTTTACCTGCTTCAACAAGCATATTTTTCTAATATTGATATACACTTCGAATACAATAACTATAGCAATGGTAACATCCTATATAAAACACGACTTTTAAGCCGAATGTACTCTATATACAAGAAAATGTAACGTAGAATAAAGTGTATGTTACCTATAGGAATGTTTATGATACATTATTTGAAATGAAATACAAAGCTGATTCGTATCTTTGTAAACAGAGATAACATTAAAATTGATACCTGTATCACCATGAAAAAGACAACCCTACTCCTCCTTTTCATTCTGTTGTCGGCAACCTTATCCGCGCAGAAAAGTTCTTTACACAGGGAAGATATATTCACTCAACTCCTTGTCGAGGGAAAACCTTTCCTTATATTAGGAGGTGAACTGGGTAATTCTTCAGCAGCCTGTACACAAGACATTGAGCGTATCTTTCCGAAACTCCAACGGATGGGATTAAATACTGTACTTGTTCCTGCCTACTGGGATTTAATAGAACCCGTAGAAGGACAATATGATTTTACCCTGACCGATAAGGCCATCGAACAGGCTCGGGCAAACAATCTGAAAATAATATTCCTGTGGTTTGGAGCATGGAAAAACTCCATGAGCTGCTACACACCACTATGGTTCAAGACAAACTATAATAAATATCCGCGAGCCATTACTCAAAACGGTAAGCCGTTAGAAATAGCAAGTGCCTTTTCCGACAATGTCCGTCAGGCAGACAACCGGGCTTTCACTGAATGGATGAAACACATAGCCGATGTGGATAAAACACATGGAACAGTCATCATGATTCAAATTGAAAATGAAATAGGTATGCTTGAGAGCGCACGCGACTATTCCCAAGCTGCTAATCAAGCTTTCCAGGCACCGGTTCCAGAGAAATTAATGAATTACCTGCAAAAGAACAAGAAAAAGCTTCATCCGCAGATGCTGAAAAAATGGGAAGCACAAGGCTGTCCCCGACAAGGTAATTGGCAAGCAGTTTTTGGTTCAGATATCTATACGGACGAAATCTTTATGGCATGGCACTATGCCAACTATGTAGAAGAACTGGCCCAAACAGCACGTTCCATATACAACGTACCTTTATATGTCAATGCAGCGATGAACAGTCGTGGCCGCCAACCGGGAGAATATCCTTCAGCCGGTCCGCTGGCACACCTTATTGATATATGGCACTGCGGTGCACCATCTATTGACATTCTTGCCCCTGACCTTTACGATAATGGATTCAAGGATTGGGTTGCCCAATACCATCTGCACAACAATCCACTTTTCATTCCAGAAATCCGACTGGCAGACGATGATGGTGTAAGAGCATTCTATGTATTTGGCGAACACGATGCCATAGGCTTCAGCCCCTTCTCCATCGAGGATGGAAGTGACTCACAGCAGGCTCCTTTAGTACAAAGCTATGGCAAATTAAAGGAAATGATGCCCTTACTCACCCAATACCAAGGAAAAGGAGTCATGAAAGGACTGCTGTTTGACCAGGAAAATAAAGAACGTATTCTGCACAATGACGATCTGGTCATTACATGTCGTCACTATTTCACCCTGCCGTGGGATCCGAGAGCTACCGATGGAAGCAAATGGCCCGAAGGTGGAGGCATCATACTCAAAATAAGTAGCAAAGAATATATTGTAGCCGGTAGTGGAATCGTTGTAGAATTTGCTAAAAGTACAGAAAAGGCATCCGGAAACGCCAAAGAACTGTTAGGCGAAGATGGCTTCAAACTAAAAGGTGAAAACGAGCAACACAGCTACACTGAATCAAAGAAGTTCCAAGGAAAACGCTGTGGACTCGGTTCCGTTGATGAAATCCAAATCAATCCTGACGGTAGTTTCGGGTATATTCGCCGCTTAAACGGCGATCAGACACACCAAGGTCGTCATGTCCGTATTAGTGTTGGGGACTTCAAAATATTACATGTAAAATTATACGAATACGAATAACAAACAAGTAAAATATATAAGAAACATGCATAAAAATAAAGTTTATATTAAGTTTAGGTTAGGAGTTGCAGTGTTACTTTGCCTTTGCTCTGCCTCAATGGCAGAAGCAAAGGTGAAGTTGCCTGCTCTTATTTCCGACGGTATGGTGTTGCAACGCGAACAAACCGTCAAAGTATGGGGAACTGCCGATGCGGGCGAAACCGTCACAGTCAGATTTTTAAAAGGGAAATCGGCTGATAACGTAAAAATAGCCCTTCCTTCTATAACAAAAGGTGGTAAACTAAAAGACACATTTACTGCAACAGCCGACAATTCCGGAAAATGGAGCATTACACTTCCTCCCATGAAAGCAGGAGGCCCCTATCTCATGTCAGTAAACGACATCGAAATCAAAGACATTCTGATAGGTGATGTATGGCTTTGCTCCGGGCAATCCAATATGGAATTGCCTGTCAGTCGGGTTACCGATATGTTTGCCGAAGAAATTGCATCTTACAACAACGATAAGATTCGCCACATCATCATTCCCAAAGTATACAATTTCCATGCACCGCAGGAAGACACACCTCAAACAAGCTGGAAAGCACTGAATCAACAGAATGTGATGCAATTCTCTGCCTTGGCCTACTTCTTTGCCAAAGCATCCTACGAGAAGAATGGCATTCCGGTAGGACTTGTCAATTCAAGCTGGGGCGGCACTCCTGTTGAAGCATGGATCAGTGAAGAAGGTCTGAAAGAGTTTCCACTGTACATTAACGACAAACGCCAATACGAAGATGACGCTTTCTGTGCCCATATAAAAAAGGTAGAAAGTGAAAACTTCAGCCGTTGGAATCGGTCGCTTTATTTGGGTGATGCCGGTTTGCACGAATCTACTCCATGGTATGCCGCCGATTACGACGACAGCCATTGGAAAACCATCGACATGTTTTCTGCCGACTGGGGCAACAACGGACTAAATCCCATAGGCGGCTCACATTGGTTACGCAAAGACGTTGATATACCACAAAATTATAGCGGCAAGGAAGCTATCCTGCGTTTAGGCTGTATTGTTGATGCCGATTCGGTCTATGTCAATGGACAGTTTGTCGGAACAACAGGTTATCAATATCCGCCACGTATATACAAAATACCTGCCGGATTACTGAAAGCCGGCAAGAACAATGTTACCGTCCGCCTCATCAGCAACGGCGGCCAACCGAGCTTTGTTCCGGAAAAGCCATACAAGATCATTATTCCCTCAGAAGGACAAAACGAAGAAATCAGCCTGGAAGGTACATGGAAATACCGTCTTGGTGCTCCCATGCCCAACGCACCAAGCATGATGTTCTTCTGCTACAAGCCAGTTTGCCTGTACAACGCCATGATAGCCCCCTTAAAAAACTATACTTTCAACGGAGTAATATGGTATCAGGGAGAATCGAACGTATCACGACGTAACGAATATGCTTCTTTGCTGACAGCCATGATAGCAGACTGGCGACGCACTTTCAACCGTCCGAACTTGCCGTTCTATATCGTCGAATTGGCAGACTTCCTTTCCAAAGACGATATTGACGGACGCAAAGCCTGGGCTGAAATGAGGCAGGAACAAGCCAAGGCTGCCAAACAGAATACTCATACTACTCTCATCAAAAACAGTGACTTGGGTGAATGGAATGATATCCATCCATTAAACAAGAAAACATTGGGTGAGCGTGTAGCAGATGCAGCCTTAAAACAAACTGACGACAAAAAATAAACAGTGCAAATACTAAAAAATAAATATCTATGGAATCTATTGCAAAAACAAACGAAGAATCAAAAGGATTCTACAAACTTTCCTGGCTTCAACGCATAGGATTCGGCTCGGGAGACCTAGCCCAAAACCTTATCTATCAGACAGTCTGCATGTACTTGCTGATATTTTATACCAACGTATACGGTCTGAAACCCGAAGTGGCAGCTTTCATGTTCCTGATAGTTCGCGTAGTCGATGTTTTATGGGACCCGCTGGTAGGTGCTTTTGTCGACAAGCACAATCCCCCGCTGGGTAAATACCGTTCTTATCTGGTATTGGCAGGTATTCCCCTCACAGGCTTTGCCATTCTTTGCTTTTGGAACGGTTTCTCCGGCTCTTTGGTTTATGCTTACATTACCTATGTAGGACTGTCCATGCTTTATACATTAATTAATGTACCTTATGGTGCCCTCAACGCATCGCTGACTCGCGATACCGACGAAATCACGACATTGACCAGTGTGCGTATGTTCCTGGCCAACACTGGCGGACTGGCGGTAGCTTATGGTATTCCCAAAATTGTTGCAGCCATTTCACCTGACGGAATGACCAATACTACAACCAGTGCCCATGCCTGGTTCATCACAATGACCATTTATGGCATAGTCGGACTGGCTCTGCTCATATTCTGCTTCACACAATGCCGCGAACGTGTCGTTATGGATGCCAAAGAAACCGAAAACGTGAAGGTATCCGACCTCTGGGTCGAGTTCAAACGCAACAAGCCCCTGCGTGTACTGGCATTCTTCTTCATCACAGCATTTGCCATGATGGCGGTAGGCAACTCTGCGGGATCCTATTACATGATTTATAATGTAAAAGGTACCAGTGATCAGATGGCCAACTTCATGGCATTAGGTTCTATTCCGGCTTTCATTTTCATGCCACTGGTTCCCTGGATTAAACGGAAAATCGGAAAGCGTGCCATGTTCAATGTATTCTTATCCGTCGCCATTATCGGTATGGCCATGCTTTATGTGATATCGATGACTCCATCGCTGAAAACTCAAATCTGGCTGGTTTATGTAGCACAGTTCATCAAGTCAACAGGTGTTATCGTAGCTACCGGATACATGTGGGCGCTTGTACCCGAAGTAATCTCATATGGAGAATATACTACCGGCAAACGTATATCAGGCATTGTCAACGCCCTGACCGGAATCTTCTACAAGGCCGGTATGGCATTGGGAGGTGTAGTGCCCGGACTGGTATTGGCATATGTAGGTTTCGATCAGGAAAATGCTGTCAGCCAATCTCCTTTTGCAGAACAAGGCATCCTTTGGCTGGTAGCCGTTATTCCTGCTATTCTGTTGGCTCTGGCTATGTTCATCATTTCCAAGTACGAGCTGAGCGACGAGAAGATCGATGAGATAAATAAAGAAATCGAATTGCGTCATAAATAAAACAGCTTAGTGTACAAGAAAAACGTACTCACAAATTTTACTAATTATAATTTTATCGTATCATGAAAATTACGCATGTTATTTTAACATTGTTCGCATCTATGCTAGCAGTTTCCTGCGGCAATGGGAAACAGGCAACTATTACGGAAGAGCCTGCATTGAAAGATATTTTTGGCGATAAATTTCTGGTAGGCGTAGCTGTCAACGTCCGCCAGTCGTCAGAAGTAGATACAGCCTCAGTGAAAATCATCAAAAAGCACTTCAATTCGATTGTGGCAGAAGACTGCATGAAGAGTGCCAATATCCATCCCGAAGAAGACCGTTACAACTTCGAGCAAGCTGACCAGTTTGTAAAATTCGGACAAGAGAATAACATGGCCATCATCGGACACTGCCTCATCTGGCATTCGCAGCTTGCACCCTGGTTCTGTGTCGATCAGAAAGGAAACAACGTATCGGCCGAGGTGCTGAAGCAACGGATGAAAGATCACATTACTACTATTGTTACCCGATACAAAGGAAAAATCAAAGGATGGGATGTGGTCAACGAAGCCATTGAAGATGACGGTTCTTATCGAAAAACAAAATTCTACGAGATATTGGGAGAAGAATACGTTCCTTTAGCCTTCCAATATGCCCATGAGGCAGATCCAGACGCTGAACTCTACTACAATGACTATGGTATGCATTGGCCCGGTCGACGAGATGGTATCGTCAAACTAATTAAATCTCTAAAAGAAAAAGGGTTACGTGTCGATGCTGTTGGAATGCAAGGACATATGGGAATGGACTATCCCACTGTAGAGGAATTCGAAAAAAGTATGCTAGCTTTTGCTGAAACCGGAGTCAAAGTAATGATTACAGAATGGGAAATGAGTGCTCTTC
>NZ_FR883126.1:17411-22202 GCF_000435115.1 Bacteroides sp. CAG:633
GTGCTCTTCCTACCGTGCATGAAACAGCTAACATCAGCGATACGGTAGCATTCAGCAAAGCGATGAACCCTTATCCTGAAGCTCTGCCCGACTCGGTATCCGCCGTATGGAACGCACGCATGAAAGCATTCTTCAACCTCTTCCTGAAACATGCCGACATTGTAGAGCGTGTAACTGCCTGGGGAGTAAGCGATGGTGATTCGTGGAAAAACAATTTCCCGGTACGCGGACGCAAGGAATATCCCCTGCTGTTCGACCGCAACTACGAGATGAAACCATTCCTGAAAGAACTGATAAACGAAAATAAGACAACTGAAAACCAACCAAAATAACCTTTAAAAACAACGCATTATGGAAAAAGAAAAAAGATACTTATTCCCGGCCGACTACATGGCCGACCCATCGGTACATGTATTCAACGACCGCATCTACATTTACCCTTCGCACGATTGGGAATGTGCCAATGTTGAAAACGACAACGGCGACCAATATGTAATGAAGGACAGCCACGTACTTTCGACCGACGATCCCATGCACGGCGAAGTCATCGACCATGGCAAGGCACTCGACATTGCCGACATTCCCTGGGCAGGCCGTCAGCTGTGGGACAGCGATGTAGCCGAAAAAGACGGCAAATATTACCTGTACTTCCCGCTGAAGGACAAAACAGACATCTTCCGTATCGGTGTAGCCATCGGCGACCGTCCCGAAGGCCCGTTCATTCCCCAGCCCGATCCCATCCGCGGCAGCTACAGTATCGACATTGCCGTACTGAAAGAAGGCGAAGACTATTACATGTATTTCGGCGGCATCTGGGGCGGACAACTCCAGCGTTACAAGGACAACAAAGCCTTGGAAATCCCCGAACTGCCCGAAGGCGACCAGCCTGCATTGCCAAGCCGTGTGGTTAAGCTGAGCAAAGACATGCTTCAATTTGCCGAAGAGCCCCGTCCTGTACTGGTAGTCGATGAGAACGGCGAGCCGCTGAAAGCCAACAACCCGCACCGCTTCTTCGAAGCCAGCTGGATGCACAAGTACAATGGCAAGTATTACTTCTCCTATTCTACCGGCGATACCCACATGCTGTGCTATGCCATCGGTGACAACCCTTACGGCCCCTTCACCTATCAGGGAGTCATCCTGACACCTGTTGTTGGCTGGACTACCCATCACTCCATTGTAGAATACAAAGGCAAGTGGTACCTGTTCCATCACGACAGCGTGCCTTCAGGCGGAAAATCATGGCTCCGCAGCCTGAAAGTGTGCGAACTGGAGTACGACGAAAACGGCCGCATCCTGACCATCGACGGAGGAGGCAAATAAGCAGACGTCCCTGTCAGTAATATATAAGAGTGCATAACTTCAGCCGGCCATCCGGAAAACTGCCTGTGACCGAAAGAAGCTATGCACTCTCTGTTTGGTAAACCAATCCTTAATGATACAAAAGCATGAAACATAAAATCTATCTTCTTATAGGTCTCCTATTGTCTTCATTCTCGATCTTGCAGGCCGAAGACGGAAGCCGTCTGTGGCTCCGGCAACCACAGAATGCGCATGCACAAGTCACAGCCAACAAGCAATCGCCGACCATCGGCCTTGCTACGCGGGAATTGCAGCAGGCGTGGCAAGGAGCACCTGTAACCCTTGAACTGAAAAAGGACAAGCAACTGGACAAAGACGGATTCCGCATCCGGCACACTTCGAACGGACTGACCATTACCTCGCCCGACGAAACCGGTCTTCTGTATGGTGCCTACCACCTGCTCCGATTACAGGCCCTTCAAAGCAACGACCTGAAAACAGACAACGAAATTATCGAAAACCCGGCCTACCAGCTCCGCATCCTCAACCATTGGGACAATATGGACCGCACCATCGAACGCGGATATGCCGGCAAATCACTTTGGAACTGGGACGAACTGCCCAATACTCTTTCCGACCGCTATGAAGCCTATGCACGCGCCAATGCCTCTATCGGCATCAATGGCACAGTGCTGAACAACGTAAACGCATCTCCACAAATATTATCTGCCGAATACCTGCAAAAAGTAAAAGCCCTGGCCGACGTCTTCCGCCCGTATGGCATACGGGTATGCCTGTCCGTCAACTTTGCTTCTCCTATGGTACTCGACAGCCTGCCCACCGCCGATCCTTTGGACAAAGAAGTCATCCGTTGGTGGAAAAACAAAACCAAAGAAATCTACAAACTGATCCCCGATTTCGGCGGATTCTTAGTGAAAGCCAACTCCGAAGGCCAGCCCGGCCCTTGCGACTTCGGGCGCACTCATGCCGAAGGTGCCAACATGCTGGCCGATGCCTTGAAGCCTTATAAAGGTATTGTCATGTGGCGCGCTTTCGTCTACAGTCCCTCGGATGCCGACCGCGCCAAACAGGCCTATCTCGAATTCCAGCCACTGGACGGACAGTTCCGTCCGAACGTCATCGTACAGGTCAAGAACGGCCCGGTCGACTTCCAGCCACGCGAACCGTACAGCCCGCTGTTCGGCAGTATGGAGCATACGTCCCTGATGGCCGAATTCCAGATTACGCAGGAGTATCTGGGACACTCCAACCACATTGCCTACCTGGCTCCCATGTGGGAAGAGTTCTTCCGATTTGTACCTGCCACTTCGCTGAAAGCCATTGCCGGAGTCAGCAACATCGGTACGGACGCTAACTGGTGCGGACATCCCTTTGCGCAAGCCAACTGGTACGCCTTCGGCCGTCTGGCATGGAATCCGCAACTCGGTTCCGACGAGATTGCAGACGAATGGCTGAAGCAAACTATTTATAAGGAAGGAGTAACGGACATCAGCCCGATTCATACCGACCTGAAGAAGATGATGCTCGAAAGCCGCGAAGCCGTTGTCGACTATATGATGCCGCTCGGCCTGCATCACCTCTTTGCCTGGGGACACCACTATGGTCCCGAGCCCTGGTGTAAAGTGCCCGGCGCACGCCCCGACTGGTTGCCGAGCTATTATCACAAGGCCGACGCACAAGGTATCGGTTTCGACCGCAGTTCGACAGGCAGCAATGCCGTAGCACAATATCCCGACTCGCTGGCCCGCCTCTACAACGACCTCGCCACCTGTCCCGAAGAATACCTGCTATGGTTCCACCACGTACCCTGGGGGCACACGATGAAAAGCGGCCGTACCCTTTGGGACGAATTGTGCCGCCACTACGACGCCGGCGTGCAGCAGGTCAAAGAGTTCCAGAAAACATGGGACAAAGCCGAGGCATTCGTCGATGCAGACTGCTTCAAGGATGTACAGTCGCGCCTGAAAATCCAGGCACGCGATGCCGTCTGGTGGAAAGACGCTTGTCTGCTCTACTTCCAACAATTCTCGCAAATGCCCATACCCTACGACATCGAACGCCCCATACACGAGTTGGACGACTTAGAGAAAGTACAACTCGGTATCAGCAACTACGAATGTCCTTCAGGAGAACTGCTGAACCGCAACAGATAAAGATAGCCACCGTAAGATGACTGACTTTAGAAAACTGTGATTATATTTGCAGCGTTAAACCCACAAAACAATAAATATAATATAGTATGGAAAAGACTTGGAGATGGTTTGGTAAGAAAGACAAAATCACGCTCGATATGCTGCGCCAGATTGGCGTAGAAGGTATTGTCACCGCTCTGCACGATGTGCCCAACGGTGAAATCTGGACCCTGGAGGCCATCAACGACCTGAAAAGTTACATCGAAGCGCACGGCCTGCGCTGGTCGGTGGTAGAAAGCCTGCCCGTATGCGAGGCTATCAAATACGCCGGTCCCGAACGGGAACAACTGATTGAAAACTACAAAGTCAGTCTGGCCAATCTGGGCAAGGCCGGCATCAAAACCGTATGCTACAACTTCATGCCGGTCATCGACTGGATACGCACCGACCTGCAACACCCTTGGGCCGACGGGACTTCTTCCCTTTACTTCGACCGCATCCGCTTTGCCTACTTCGACGTCAAGATTCTGCAACGCGAAGGAGCCGAAGCCGACTATACCGCCGAAGAATTGCAGAAGGTGGCCGAACTGGACAAAACCATTACTGAAGCCGAAAAGGATGAACTGATTGATACCATCATCGTCAAGACACAAGGCTTCGTCAACGGCAATATCAAGGAAGGCGACAAGAACCCCGTAAACATCTTCCGCAACCTGCTGGCTTTGTACAAAGGCATCGACCGCGATGCTCTGCGCGAGAACATGCGCTACTTCCTGGCAGCCGTTATGCCGGTGTGCGATGAATACGGTGTCAACATGTGCGTTCACCCCGACGATCCTCCCTTCCAGGTGCTGGGGCTGCCACGCATCGTAACGGACGAGGCCGACATCGAATGGTTCCTGCAAGCTGTGGACAATCCGCACAACGGCCTGACCTTCTGCGCCGGCTCGCTCAGTGCAGGCGAGCAGAACGACACCCGCGAACTGGCCCGCAAGTTTGCCAAGCGCACCCACTTTGTCCACCTGCGCAGCACAAAAGCCATGCCGGGCGGCAACTTCATCGAAAGCTCGCACCTCGAAGGACGCGGACATCTGATCGACCTGATCCGCATCTTCGAACAGGAGAACCCCGCACTGCCCATGCGCGTGGACCACGGACGCACCATGCTGGGCGACGAAACCAAAGGCTACAATCCGGGATACTCCTTCCACGGACGCATGCTGGCCTTGGCCCAGGTCGAAGGAATGATGGCTGTAGTCCGCGACGAACTCAGTCGGAAATAAGGTACAGATACCCCTTTTATAAAACACTTGTACGGCTCGTGAGCGACACTTGC
>NZ_FR883126.1:22232-38697 GCF_000435115.1 Bacteroides sp. CAG:633
GGCTCGCGAGCCGTACTTGTGTTGTTCACGAGCCGCACTTGTGTGGCTCACCACCCCCTCCAGAAGCCTCAGAAAGGCATCTTTCAGAACAGTGGTTTCCCCTCTTCCAGTTTCTTCAGCCTCAGTAAAGCCTCGATGTAATAATAGTCTGCATAAATAATGGAAGCATCAATCTCCGACTTCGCAGGCCAGTGCCCTGTTGAGTGCAGCAGAAAGGCTGTATTGGTCTTCCTGCTTTGATACTTCTCCGAGCTGAGGCTGGTCAGCATCCGCACGGCAGAATCCTTGTATGCACTTCCCCGTTCGGCAGGCAAGTAAGTGGACAACTCCAACAAAGCCGAAGCAACCACCGCGGCAGCCGATGCGTCACGCGGAGCCTCGGGAATGGACGGATCATCGAAATCCCAATAAGGTACAGCATCTTCCGGAAGGCGCGACAGGTAAACATCGGCTACTTTCTGTACAAAGTCCAGATAGCGGGCATCTTTCGTCTCGCGATACATCACCGTAAAACCGTAGATGGCCCATGCCTGTCCACGTGCCCACATGGTGTTGTCTCCGTAACCCTGGTGAGTCACTCCGCGCAGGAATTCACCGCTCAGCGTGTCGTATACAGCCACATGATAAGACGTATAGTCCGGACGGAACTGATACTTCATGGTACGGTCGGCATGCGATATGGCTATGTCGGCCAGGTAAGGGTTGCCTCCGTTTTTCGATGCCCAGAACAACAGTTCCAGATTTATCATGTTGTCCATAATCGTGTTATATCCGCCAAACATCTGCACATTGCGCGGCCACGACAGTATGGTGCCAGCTTTGGGACGGAACAAAGTGGCCAACGTATCGGCTGTATCCAGAATCACCTGTTTGTACTCCGGGTTGCGGGTCAGGCGATAGCCGTTGCCATAGCTGCAAAATACCAGAAAACCCAGATCATGATCGTAGGCCGGTTTCTCGGACAGAAACTTCAGCGAAGCCGTAAACTTCTCGGCTTCCTGACGGATGCTTTCGTCCTGCGTATACTCATAATCGTACCACAGCACACCGGGCCAGAAACCACTGCACCATTCTTCGCTGGTTGCCTTACGGCAGTTCCATCGTGTCTCACCTTGCAGGATATTACGGGGCATCATCGTGTAATCCGTCACTCCGTTTTCATCCTTCAGGTCTTTCAGCGTACGTTCTACCTGACGGCTGCAATAGTCCAACTCATTGTCTGCGCTGAACGTACGGTCGGAAACCGAGCAAGCCGCCAGCAGAAACATCCCCATGCTCATCCCAAAAACTAAATTCTTCATACCTTTTTCAAACTTTAATCTTTATATATCTTTCATTTACTCACACGAAACCAGTCAACGTCTACCCAGCCACGCTCCTTGCCATAAGGAGTAACGCTGAACAGGCCTACCTTGGCACCGATCCATTTGCCCTGCCGGGCTGTAAACGGTGACCCTGCCTGCATAAACTTCTTGCCGTCGAGGCTGTAATAGAAACGGCATACAGCTCCCTTGCCTACCTGCACACGCAGAAAAATATCACGCTCGTAGTTGGGATGCAGGCCGGCCTCAAACTTCCGGCTCACCGGTACTTCGGCTAGGGTGACAACCGTCTCCGGTGTCCCCTGTTCGGCATCCTTGCAGACGGTTTGCTTCAGCACAAATGCTTCTCCCTGTTTTTCCAGACCGACGCGACAATAATCCCAGCCCATCACTATCAGGCCCGACTGCTGTCCGTCGTCCTTGGCCGATACCTTCAGTTTAGTGGTGACAGTAAACTCCTCGGCCGGAAACTTCTGCAACAGCAGGTTGGGCACCTCCCAACAGTTCACGAAGTGCTCCGACAGGATGTGCGAGTAAATACGCATATATCCCAGATCGGAAGTAAAGCCAAAACAATCCTGATAATTGGCATGCCATTCCCACTGCAGCCCCAGCTTGCGCAAATCGAACTCATCACTTTCCACCGGAGTCTGTACCGGCCAGTTGCGTCCTACATCCGGCTTGCGATGCCGCTTCACCGGCTCGCCACAACCATCGCCATCCTTGTCTGTCCCTATGACAGGCCAATTGTCTTTCCACTCCACCGGGTTCAGATGGATAACACGTCCGTACGCACCTTTATCCTGAAAGTGCACGAACCACGACTCACCGGAGCGGGTTTTCACCCAGCCTCCCTGATGCGGACCGTTAATGTCGGTACTTCCCTGTGCCATGACGATTTTCGATTCGTACGGACCATATACATGTTTCGAGCGCAAGGCTATCTGCCAGCCTTCAACCACTCCGCCTGCCGGAGCCAATATATAGTAATACCCATTGTTTTTATAGAATTTTGCGCCTTCCACTGTATGGTTCACTCCGTCGTTACCGTCGAACACCAGTACCGGTTCGCCAATTACCTGCGTACCTTCCGCATTCATCTCGCAAATGGTAATGATGCTGTTGAATCCAGCCCGACTACCTGCCCAAGCATGAGCCAGATACACCTTTCCGTCCTCGTCCCATAAAGGCGAAGGATCAATCATTCCCCGACCGGCTTTCACCAGTACCGGTTTCTCCCACTCGCCTTTGGGGTCTTTGGTCTTCACCATAAAGATTCCCCAGTCCGGATCGCCCCAATAGATGTAGAATTCGCCGTTATGATAGCGGATGCAGGGCGCCCAGACTCCTTTTCCGTGCTGTGGTTTGCGGTAAAAATCCTTCGGTTCGACCTCCTTCAGGGCATAGTTGACCAATTGCCAGTTGACCAAATCCTTGGAGTGCAGAATAGGCAAACCCGGCGTACACTGAAAGCTGGAAGCCGTCATGTAGAAGTCATCGCCTACCGCACACACGTCGGGGTCAGAATAATCGGCATGAAGCACCGGATTGACATACGTTCCGTCCGACTGATCGGACACCCATACGTCCGATACGTATTGTGCTTCCGCATTCATTTGCCAACTACCCAACAGGGTCAGTACCATTATCAGTCTTTTCATATTCTGTTATCTCTAAAATTGTTCTGTGTCTGATGTCATCCGGGGATGGGGCAAATTAAAGAATCACTTTCCTTTAGGCACGGATTACACGGGAATTCACGGATATTCTTCTTTCCCCGTATATTCCGTGTAATCCGTGCCTAAAAGTCAGCCCCTCCTCATATCTGCTCTATTCAGCATCCTTACACGATATAATACGAATAACAAAGCCCGGACACTCAACGCCGCACACAAATAAAACCAGCATCGGACAAGCTGTCCGGTCCGTTACAGTTTCATGTTCTTCCGATACTTCTTATACTTCCTGGTCTCTTCCCCTGTGGCCGGCACCAGACGGATGGCAGCTCCGCCACGGGGCTGTAAGGTGAAATGCAGACGTTGCGAGGCATCTACCAGCAAATAAGTACACCGCACGTGTGTCCGCGTCTTTACCTCTTCCCCGCCATCGGTATAAATATAGGCCAGATACGGCTTGCCTTTGTCCAGAAACGAAAGGTCTACTGTCTGTTGCGAACCTTCGTTGTTGGTCATGGCGGCTACAAACCATTCTTCTCCCTTACGTCGCGCCATCACGATGCCTTTTCCCGGCTCACCCGAAAGCACTTTAGAGTCGTCGAACACCGTCTGAAGATGTTCGAACCATTCTATCTCGGGTTCGCCCTGATAGAAGGAAGGACGGTCATACCAGAAAATCGTCTGCAAAGGACTGTAAAAGATCAGCGACGCAGCCAGCTGATGGGCATGAGTGTTCTTCAGCCGTTTGTCGTAGTAACAGATCGTATAGTCGGCCGCTCCGTTTATCATGCGGGTGAAAGGAAGGATGGTGTTGTGTGTAGCATCGGGAAACTCCTCGTTTCCACAGATGCCTTCCTGTGTCAGCAGATTCGGATAGGTACGGCTGAAACCCGAAGGACGGAACTCGTCGTGAATGTTCATCAACAAATGATTCTCGGCAGCCAGACGAACCAAGTCGTGCAACCACGTAGCCCAGCGATGGCTGGCATACTGCACAAAGCCCGACTTGACACCGACAATGCCCCACTCGCACAACAACGGAAAAAGTTCGCGTGCCTGTTTCATCAGCGCGTGCTGGTTGACGTACAGCCAGATGCCTACACCTTTTTCCCTGCCGTAAGCCACCACACGCGGCATGTCGACTTCGGGCACTACCTTTGTCGCATCGCCATCGTGCGAAGTGCAGGGCATGTACCATTTCCAGTCGAACAGCATGTAAGGAATGCGATGTTCCGCACAGAAGTCGATGGTGGCTATGGCTCCTTCGGTCGTAATAGTTGTTTCACGCATAATTTTGCCCGGCTTCACCCATTGGTCGGCATCGTCTATTGCACACGGAGGATTCAGATTCTGTATGATGTCGTTATGCTCCAGCAGGTCGCCCGGACGGTCGGCTGCCATAATCACTTTCCAGGGTGTGGCATAGTAGGTCACGATGTCCACAGGACTGTACATGACAGAAGTAAGCGTGTTGTTCTTCTTGTCCGAAGCGACAAACTTGGTCAGACACCAGTCATCCACATCGGCATCGGCCAGGGCAGCCCATATTCCTCCGGGCAGTTCCAATGTCAGAGCTCTTTCTACCGGACGTCGGATATCCCCTACGGCTAAACGTTCGAACCGTGCCTGTGCCCATTCTTCGGCCCATGCCATGCTTCCGGCCGGAAAAGTATATTCCGTCAGATCGGCCACCACCTTGTGGAAAATGGCTTTCGGATGCTCCGGAAAATAATAGCGGAAAGCAATTCCCTCGTTATAAGCCCTTACTTCGATATTCAGCCGGTATTGCGATCCGTCTTTCTTCGAAAGATACATTGTAGCCGAACGGTAACAGTCGCGCACCGTGCTTCGTTCCCCATAAAGCGGATGCCAGGTACGGTCGGCCAAAGGGAAATAACTTACCGAGTCGACTTCCAGATTGTCCATCCAGCAGTCCGGTTGCTTCAGGCTACGTTCGCCAAGTGCCATTTCCCACACACGGTTGTCCATATCGAGTCCGGCACGCGACTCACCGAGCACCGTTTTTCCTTTATAATCCACCCGGTAACACAGTTCGTTGACTCCCGGCGACACTGTCTTCTGCCAGAAAGCGATACGATGTGTTCCGTCGGGCGAAGCAAGTTGCAAGTCTTTCTCTTCACCGGCCCATAATGCAGTGGCAGTAGCCAATGTCCACAGAAATAATCCTATTTTTTTCATATCTCAATATATATTTTTCCAAGTATTCAGCTTTTTAAAATTAAAATACAACGAACTTATAAACTCACTTATATTTAATCTGCATAGATAAATACGAATGAAAAAACAAAAATTACCAAACAAGCTTAAAGAAATATCAGAGAATGATATAGAATGAACTTCCATTATAAACAACCAATCTTGCTTTTTCAGGAACCTGTATTCCTTCTATTTTATCATCACATTATCCCTGGACGGAACAAATTTTCTTCCATTCTCTTTCCAGTATAGTTCCAGACGGTCAGCCTCGTCCGCCGTCAGATGAATGACAGCTCCATGTTTGGGAGCATTGAAATTGGTCGACTTCATCACACCGTCATTAAACCGTCCCAGATTTTTAAACGTTACAAAATCGGTTGTCTCCGTAAATCCGAAATTATGTGGCGTAACGCTGTATACATCATACATCAATACCCATTTCTCCTCTCCGATCCGTTTCCATACAGTCGGTGCCTCACAAGCCTTGGGCTCAAAATCGTACCATTTAGAATCGTATCTGTATCCTCCGTTGATACGGTCTGATACCGCCTGCTTGATACCCGGTGTCCCATCATGTGCTACATAGAACAGATGATAGCGGTCGCCCACCCGTGTTATATCTCCATCTATGGCCGAAATGTTTTCATCGGGATACTCGTAAAGCAATTGAGGCAAACTCTCTATCTGATTAAAATCATCGTTTACATAAACATAATACAACTTATTCCTTTCATTACGGAAACGCATGGTATAATATATCATCAATTTTCCTTTCTGTTCGTCATAACAGATTTCCGGTGCCCAGGCACAACCTATCTCAGACAGTCCGGCGGTCAGTTTGTCAAAACGGATGTTGGCTCGGTTCCAGTGTATCAGATCCCACGACTTCATCAGAACCAGTCCTTTGTTATTTCCCCAGCCATAAAGTTTTCCATCACGTTCCCATTCTGTATCCCGATAACCGTCTCTTTTCGCAAATACATGCAAGTCAGTCATAGCAAGATAAAACGCCCCGTCCGGACCACGATAGATGTAAGGGTCGCGAATGCCCCGCTGGCTGGCAATAGTGTCACCAGCCAATACCGGCTCTCCACCATTCAAAGCCGTAAACGAATATCCGTCGCGGCTGATTGCCATATACAACCCATGGGTTTCATCCTTATGGAATACCATCAGATAAGCACTCATGTCTTTTTCCTGCGACACCGCATTCTTATATCGGAAATGGCTGAATCCGGCTTTGCCTTTTCCCATACTTACCAGACCGATTCGCAATGCATAGAAGCCTTTGTAGACATTGTGATGCATGCCAGACACGTCGATGTCCTCGGCTATGGCAGTCCAGTCTTTCCGATCCTTACTAACCCAAACAGAAACATGATTTCCCTGATTTTTAATCTTGACAGAGAAGTTCCGTCCGACAGTATTAGGGACTTCCACCGGTTTATCTGCATGACGGTAGACGGTAAACACCTTACCGTCGGAAACAAGACCGGCATAAGCCTGCTCATTATAATACAATACCAGCCCGGCTTTGTTTCCCTTGCCTGTCTGTATGTCGACTTGAGTCTCATAATTCTTGTCTTCAGCTGTTACCAACAAGAGGCGTCCGTCCGCTGGTGTTTTTCCTTTCGCATCCAGCCACAGGGTATTCTTGTCGAACTTCAATGCTTTCGGAGCATACTCCTTCCAGAAGGTCCACTGCATTCCCAATTCCGGACCGGCAAAATCGTCCGACAGCTTTATTCCGTGTTCTATATCAGACCGATTGTCAAGACGGAATTTCGGTTTCTCTGCCGTACGGCACCAGCCGTCCGAAGTCCATTCTATCGGTTCAATCAATGTCTGCCTTCCCAATGTATGGTAGCCGTTGGCATAAGCATGATAGACTACCCACCAGTTGCCGTTTACGTCATCAACCAGCGTACCGTGGCCTTTCGACCACCAATTGTCGTTTGCGCTATACGTATGTACCAGCGGATTGTACGGAGAATTTTCCCACGGTCCCAGCACACTTTTCGAACGGGCCATTACTATCATGTGGCTTGTAGCGGGACCGGCTGTTCCTCCTTCGGCCGAAACCAGGTAATAATAGCCGTCGTGGAAAAACAGCTTCGGCGATTCCAGATACATGCCTTCTGTAACCCAATGCTTGGGAATCGGCCAACCGTCATACACCTTCGTCACTTCGCCACTGACCGAAAGTCCGTCCTTCGCCAAAGGAACGACTTTGCCTTCAGACACATAAAGAAATCGATTTCCATCCTTATCTACGATATGTCCCGGGTCAATGCCTCCCACCTTCAGATCAACAGGTTCACTCCAAGGGCCTTGTATCCGGTCGGCCCAAATCACCCAATTGGTACCTGCCGCCGGATAATAGATATAATAGCGTTCGCCATACTTGACCAAATCGGGAGCCATAGCAGAGCCTTGCCATTCCGTCATGGCACGACAAACGGGTTCCCAATGTTCCAAATCCTGAGAATGCCAGATTAAAAAGCCCGGCGCATAATAGAATGGAGAATGTGTCATGTAGTAATCCTTGCCATCGCGCAGAATACTCGGATCGGGATAATCACCCGGCAAGATACATTTAGGATACTCTTGCGATTGCACTTGCCACGACAAGAGCACAAAAAGGAGAAAAAGAAAATTCGCTTTCATAAAAAAGATACCAGTTAAATAGGTTATTTTATTATCATATTTATACCCTGCACTTGGAGAAGCAGGCAGCCACCTACCTTTTTTTAAGCAAAAGCACAACAGAAGCGTATATGAATCTCTACCCTACTTCCAACTGCTTGCTTAGGCATTACGCAACAAGCTCTTGTCTCAACAGTTTCTCACAGCTATGAGAAAGTTATTCTCACAAGTATGAGAAAACTATTCTCACAGTTATGAGAAAAAGATTCTCATAAGCATGAGAAAGAAATTCTCATTCAGTGAGAATGTAGTTCTCATGCTTAGAGAACGGCCAAAAGTCAGTAAGACAAGGAAATAGCAGGTTAAGATAAAATCCGAAACCTGAATTTATATACTATTACGAATAAGCTCCTCCGTACGCTCAATGAGATATGTCCGATTAGCGGCGGCCAGCTTGTTATTGAGGAAGATTCAGCAGCCTCCGGTTATCCAGCACAGTCTGCTGAGCCACTTGCTGTATGTATTCCGCCAGTTCGGCATCGAGGTCTGCCGTATAGGTTGTCTGATAATGACGCTGAAAAAGAGTGGAAAAGATTACGTTGGCTGCCAGGTAGGTTCCCAAGACAGAGGGGTGACTGCCGTCCGGCCAATACAGCGACTGATAGGGATGCTCGGCCCGAACACGCTTCCAGGCCATCCCGACCGGTGCACACCAGGCATCGTTCTGGTAGGCCATTTCCAGATAACTGGTTATCAGCCGGTCCTGCATGCCTTCATACGTATCGATCAACGGATATGCCTCATGCGGCTCCTGACAGCCGTCTTTATGTCCCCACGTCATATAAAAGATGACATGTGCCTGCGGATTGTACACATGAACCAGACTGTCCAACTGGCGGGCATACGAATAAGTTTCCCGTTGCACAATGGCGGTCGGCTTGGCGGGAGCGGCGCTCTGCTCCTGCAAAATCACATAATCCCAGTTCCCCTTCCGGATAGCTTCCTGTTCCTCCTTCCGTTGCAAGTGTTTTTTAAATGTACACCCACCAGGGGTATAAGCCTGCCAGGCAATGTTCATCCGATGGTCCACTGCAATGTTCCGGGCAATCTTCTGCACCATGAGCGGCAAGTCGTGATAGTAAGTATAACTGTTCCCTATATAGAGTACACGTACAGAGTCCTTTTCGGTCTGCGCACACAACGAGCCGACGGATTGCACCAACATACAAATGAAAATAAGAATGACTTGTTTCATAATCATATATTTTAATGAGTTCGGACAAAAATAAGAAAAAAGTCTGATTGTCCGCAACCAGGCAGAAGACAATCAGACTTTCTTATCGCAATATAAACAAGCAGGGATTACCAGCCGGGATTCTGCTTCAACTGGCTATTCAGACGCATTTGTGTTCTTGGTATCGGAGAGAGATAGTCACGTTGGCTGAAAAGCAAGTTACCTGCCAAAGTAGCGATGGAACGTCCATAATCAGGATCGTCCGGTCCACTTCCTTCGTAAATGCCGTAGAGCAACGGATATTTCTCGGGATAATAGCAGGGTTCACCAAAGTAAGTAGCATCGTTGGCCTTTTCGGTCTCGTAGGCAGTACCCAAAATCTTATGACCCAGTTTCTGTCCGGTCAGGTTGATGTGGGCAATACCCCAGCGCTTCAAGTCATCCAGACGGAAGCCCTCACCAAAGAGCTCGCAAGCACGCTCGCGGCGTATCTCGTCCAGCATATTCATCTTCTTACAGATGGTTTTTCCGGTAGCGTGGTCAAACCAACCGGCATCCCATACGTTGGCAATCAATGCATTGGTCAACGGAGCCACACGGGCACGAGCACGATTCTTGTTAATAGACTTATCCAAATCCTCATCCGAAATCGTTCCACCATTCAGTTCGCAAGTAGCTTCGGCGTAAATCAGGTGTACTTCGGCCAGACGGATCAGCGGATAATCTGCCGACTCCGTATTTTGGGGTCTGCCTGCACCTTCAATCAGGAACTTGCGGCTACCATAACTGCTGGCGGTAGAGTTGTTGCGAAGAGTCGGCTTAAACACGGCACAAGTGCTGCTGTATGCAGGATCGCTTGAATCATACACGTCATTGTTCTTGGGGAAGACCGGATCGGGATAAGGTTTACCAGTCTCCGTCAGCTGTCGGCCATCTTCCGGACGGCTGCTCCAGAATGTCCGGTCGGGGATGGACATACAGCAACCGATGAAACGATAGTCACGGTTGCGGAACTCACCCACAAACGTATCATAGCCCTCGAACTGGGGATTGTTCTGCGCATCCTTCATGTCGCCCGTATAGCTGATGCGGATAGGCAGACCGTTGCGGCAGAGGAAGGACTCGCCGAAGCTGGAACTGATGTTGGAACCCTGCCAGGTAGCCACGGTGTGTGAGAGGTTGATGCCACCACGTCCCAAATCATAATCGTACTTCTTGAAGAAGATGAACTCCTTGTTGGTACTCTTGCCTGCACCCATGAAGTTAGGAATGTTACCCGCACCATCGTCGATATTGAACAGATAGAAGTAGCTCAGGCTATCACATTCGTTCCACAATTCGAAGGTACCGCTCTCGGCCTCGTCAATCACTTCACCTGAAAGGCGTTTGGCCTCGCTCAACATTTTCTCGATGCTGTAGTATCCTTCCGGTTTGGCTGTACCGGCACCAGTGTTCACACCGTCTCCGTCCAGGTCGTAACCAATGGTCGGTACATATTTCTCCCATGTTGCCTCGTAAAGCAGTACACGGGCCAGGAAAGACTTGGCGGCTTCCTGGCTGACCTTTCCTTTGGAATCAGCAGGAATATTCTTTTCCTGAGGCAACATCGGAATAGCCTTTTCCAGGTCGGAAATAATGAATGCAGCGACTTCGTAACGGCTCTTGCGCGGGCCGTAAAGCACTTCATCGTTGACGTCAAGTACATGATCGACAATGGGCACACCACCAAAGATACGTAACAGATAGAAATGTTGCCATGCACGGAAGAAGTAAGCCGTACCTACCGACTGGGCAATTCCTGCCTGATCGCCTGTATATTCTGCCGCCTTCTGCAACAGGATGTTACAAGTACGGATATGACTGTACGGTTTATCCCACTGATAGTTGCTTTCAGGAGCCGAACCGCCTCCGTTACTACCCAATCCGGAAATATCCAGATTGCGGTCCATGCTGTCATAATTTGCCTGATTGTTGTAATTCTTCCACGCTTCTACATTGTAAAGCGCATTGGCAGCCTGCTCAAAATGCTCCGGTGTTTTGAAGACGATAGCTTCTGTACCCTGTGACAAGGGTTCCTTATTCAGGAAATCGCTACATGCCGTCAAAGACAAGGTCATAGCCGAAGCCAGAAATATCTTGTTCAATATTGTTTTCATATTTCAAGTTTTAAGAATTTAGTTAGAAAGTTACGTCCACACCAAAAGTCAACAAACGGCTGAAGGGGAACGTGTTGTTTGAAGCCTCACCATTTTCCGGGTCATAACCATCTTTCACTTTGGTCCATTCCCACAGGTCATCGCCCGAGAAGTAAACCCGCACCTTGTTCAGTCCGGCCTTGGCAATCCATTGTTTGGGAAGCGAATAACCTACTACCAAAGATTTCAGACGGATGTAACGGTTGTTCTGTACGCTGGCATCCACGTTGTTATAGTTGAACTTGTTGAAGTTCTGGTCACGCGAAATAATCGGATATTCAGCATCTGTATAATCAGGCGTCCATGTCTTGTTCAGGAAGGTACTGTTCTGCAGCGTGTAATTTGTTACAAACGGAGCATAGACATTACCCGTTCTCAGAATATTCTGCTTACCTACGCCCTGGAAGAAGGCTGAAAAGTCAATACCTTTCCACTCAAGACCCAACTTAATACCGAATGTCAGACGCGGAGCGGCATCGCCGGCATAATACAGGTCCTCGGTCGTAATGGCACCATCACCATTCAAGTCTACATAGCGGCGGGCACCCGGACGCAAGCGGTTGGTACCTGTTTCGGACGGAGCCGGCAGGATGTTGTTAGCTTTAGGGCCTGTACGGTCGGCATTCCAGTAATACATTTCATAGTAAGCATCCACTTCTTCCTGAGTCTGGAAGATTCCGTCTGTCTGGTATACATAGATGGCATTCAACGGTCTGCCAACCAAACGGTTCGTGTTCTTACCCGGATCGGGCACGTTTTCATTGTTCGTCAACTCCAGCAATTCAGTAGATGCATCGGCCAACGAAGCACCGATGTTGTATCTTACCTGTCCAATCTGGTCGTTCCAGTTCAAGGCTATTTCCCAACCTTTGGTACGCAACTTACCGTTGTTGGTTTTCGGAGCAGATGCACCCAATACAGAAGGATAAGTTACGTCGATGAACATACCATCGTTGGTCTTCACAAAGTAATCGAACGAACCTCTCAACCGATTGCTCAACACAGCAAAGTCAACACCTGCATTGTGGCTGTAAATGGTTTCCCAAGTACGTTGGTCTGAAGTCATGTTGGCTACCCACAACGAAGTATGCTGAGTAGCTGTAGTGCCAAACAACGTTGTACCGGTGCTAATAGTAGAAAAGCGTTCGTAATTGTCGATACCGTTCACATTACCGGTCTTACCGTAATTGTAACGCACTTTCAAGTCATCCAGCCAGTTGATGTCCTTCAGGAAATTCTCCCGTGAGATTCTCCAGAAGCCGGAAACAGAATAGAAGTTCTTCCAACGCTGCTCTTTGGAGAGTTTCGACGAACCATCACGACGTGCCAACACTTCTACCGAGTACTTGTCATCGTAGATATAGTTCAGACGTCCCAAGTAGGAAACAAAACCCCATGAGCTCTGTCCACCACCAGCCGACTTGGTAGCTCCGTCAATCCATACATCCAAATCCGTCAGACCAGATCCCGGATAGAGAGGGCCCATACCACGTGAAGCGGTCACTTTCTTATAACTTTCCTGTTCGGCCGTCATACCCAACATGGCAGACAAACTGTGAACTTCGGCAAATGTGCGCTCATAGTTGGCATAACCTCCCAAAGTCACATTCTCCCAACGTTCCATCTTTTCTTCCAGCGAACCGGGTCCCTGCTTGTTTCCGGTCTGTGTGCCTACCCAGTCGTAATACTGCACCTTATTCTTGGCAGTCTGTGTGGCACGCTGAGCCAGTTTATAATTACCCGTAGCAGAGAAAGAAAGACCCTGTACCCATTTGTTGAGGTCGAGCGTCACCTTGCCGTTGGCACGGAAATTGGTAAACGAGTTCTTTATCTGTCCACCCTGTGTCAAACCACCAACCGGGTTACGGTTTCCACTAAATGTATCGTAAGCATCGCCGTTCTGGTTATATACAGGCCAGAACCAAGGGTCGAACCAACCCGCACCGACATCGGTTGAAGGAGTGGTAATGTCGCGCTTCTCATACGACATGCCGGTCTCGAACTTCAGGAAATCGTAAGCCTGATAATCCATGTTCAGTCGGGCACCGTATTTTTTCTCACCATCTTCGGCTATCTTCAACTGCGAATTGGCATCCGAATAGCTCAACGAAGCATAGTATCCGAACTTGTCATCTGCACCGGAGATGGTCACTGCGTGACGTTGTGAAGTAGCACTACCATACAATACATCCTGCATATAGACATTCGGATCCCAGCGCTCTACCTTGTCGCCGTTCTGCAAAGTCAGTACCCGGCCTGCACGCAGGGCGTTGAACAGTGTCTCCCCTTTGTACACTACCGGATTGCCAGTTGTCGGATCTACATCCGAAGCATCCAGTGTCGGCCCTCCAAACGAATTGAATATCCACCAGTTGATGTTCTTATGTACTTCCTCCGGCGTACTCAGGCTGGGATTTGCAGCTATCGCATCGTAGTATTGAGCCTGATAGAACATGTCCAGCCATTCACTGTTGGTCGTAAACGAAGGCTGAATACCGGTAATAGAACGGCTGATGGCGCCATTATAAGTCACCTGCGCCTTACCCTTCTTTCCACGTTTCGTAGTAACCAACACAACACCCGAAGCAGAACGGGCACCGTAGATGGCGGCCGAAGCGTCCTTCAACACAGAGATGTTCTCAATATCATTGGCATTCATAGCGTTCAAGTCATCCAACGAACCGGACATACCGTCAATGATCACCAACGGATTACCATCACCGTTGATAGAAACATCACCACGAATCTTCATAGAAGCATTCTCACTACCCGGACGGCTGGACGTACGCGTAATGACCAGTCCCGGAACCTCGCCCTGCAAAGCTACAGTAGCATTGGTGATACCTTTATTGCTGAAAGCCTCTTCACCTTTTACCTGTGTGATGGCACTCGTCAGTGATGCCTTCTTCTGCGTACCGTAACCTACTACTACCACTTCTTCCAGCAATTCGGAATCTTCCTGCAAGGTTACATTATAATCGTTTTGAGCACCGACCTTGATCTCCACTGTCTGGTAACCGATGTAAGAGATAACCAACGTGCCCGAAGCATTGTTCAGCGTAAAGTTACCGTCAATGTCGGTTATCACACCAATTGTTGTTCCTTTCACCATCACGTTGGCACCAATGACCGGTTCGCCGTTTTTATCCAGAACTTTACCTTTCACGGTCTTTCCGCTTTGCTGTACTTCCTGTACCACTTCTACCGCCGCACGTACCTGCGATGCGGGATATAGGGAGGCCGCACACAAGGCGGCAACCCATATGAATTTCTTTCTCATGATGTAAAAACGTATTTTTATGTATTCGTATTAGATTTACTCTTCTGCACCATAGACATTCAAGTCTGCCAACATGGCTTGCGAACCCGTACCTTTGTGTTCGGTACCGAAGTACACCTTAATATATCGGGCACGGGGCGTTGTAGGCAAGCCGCAAGACTGAGGCACGTCGGTATTGGGATCGAAAGCAAAATCACCATGATCGGTCCACTGCCAACTGTCCGGATTGCTGGGATCGGTCGCACCGGCTTCCGTACAAGTATAGATATGCTGTCCTTTCTGTCCACGGGCATCTCCCTGACGACGGGTCAGTTCCACGCTGGCAACGGTTACTTCCTTACCCATATCCAGAATGAACCAATGCGGATAGTTGGTAGCCACTTTCCAGGAAGCATGCCAATAAGTATTCAGACTGCTGTCTATCATCGAAACTACACGTCCGTTCTTCAGGCCGTCTTTATCGCCTTCGCCCTGTGCTTCCTGAGAGCTGTAGCCGATGGTTGCGTCATTCGAATTTTCATTGTAACCGGGGAAACTCCACAAAGAACGGTCTATCTTGACTGCCGGTATCGGTGTAATCGTCTTCTCAATCGGTTCGGAAGCATTCTCGTACTCATCTTCTGCACTGACTCTGACCACGCACTCACCCTGCAAGAATTCGTTGTTACTGTCCATCAACATTACCAACTGTGTGCCTTCGCTGTTGGCTGGCACCTCGAATTTGGTGCTTCCTGTCTTGCTGGCATCACTTGCCTGATGGTATTCCAATGCTATAGGTACCGTCGTATTGAACTCATTCTTATAGTTTACCAATGTACCGCCCAATACCGGACTCAGTGTAATGGTCTTCACCACTTCCAGATAAGCCGGAGCACCGGGAGCAAACGATACTTCTACCGCACCGGCATTGTTCCCTTTCACTGAGCAGGCATACAACGAAAACTTGCATTCGTCCGTACTGGCAAATCCTTTCACGGTGGCAGTTGAAGGTTTGTCTTTTGCTACCAGCACATACTTCTCTTCACCTTTGGAGTCGGTGTAAGAAATCTTGGTGTACATGAAGCTGGGGCTGTCGGGATTGGTCCAGCTCAAGGTAACCTCACCCGGACCGGCAACTGCCTGCACATTAGTGACCTGAGCAGGAGCCGAATTGTCAATCGTAATCCGTCCCTCCTCATCATTGCAGGAACAGAAAACGGATGCCACACAAGTGGCAAACAGGAAAAGAAGCAGACTTCTTACCTGTAGCAGATTCAATGATCCATTTTTCATAAACAATAAAATTAAATTAGATTTATGTTATTAACTCAATTCTTGCGACATCAGCCGACCGAAGTTTTTTTCAGATACATTGTCTGATATATTCGCGTACCGTCTTACGTCCCAAACGCAAATGATTCTCCACCGTACGGATGGAAAGTTGTAATTCGGCAGCAATCTCGGGAACGTCTTTGTCCTGGAAGCGTTTCATAGCATACACTTTCCGACGTTGTTCCGAAAGCTTGTTTAAGGTGTATCGCTCTAAGGTCAACAAATCTTTTACCACTACACGACTTTCTACATCTTCTACCGACGTCGGACAGCAGTCATATATATAAGAGGTATATTCCTGCTTCAGTCCACTACGACGCCAATAGTCCACCAGCAGATTGGAAGCGATGGTAAAGATGAAACTCTTCACCGTCTCGGGACGAAGCATCGGTTTGTAGTCGAGCAGACGCAGGAAGACGTCCTGAGTCAGGTCGCGAGCAGTCTCCCAGTCGTCTATCCTATTAAATAGGTAGGCATGCACAGGCCGTGAATATTGCCGGTAGGAGTTGGCAACAAGTTCGTTGGATGTGGTTTTCATGTCTTCCATGATTCTTAGAATCTGTTTAAATTTATTTATAATTAGT
>NZ_FR883127.1:0-14364 GCF_000435115.1 Bacteroides sp. CAG:633
TTTTATATCGAATTCACGTTAAACTCTACAGGGATATTAAATCCGAAAATCAGGTAAAATAGTTGTCTACAGCGGTTTTTCACAATTGTTTTTGCCAAACCTTATGAACTTCCTCATTTTTTTCATAATTTTGCGCTTTAAATTGAAAACAAATTAATTAAAAACAGTATAGCTGTGGGAGAAACAAAGTATATTTTCGTCACTGGTGGCGTTGCCTCTTCTTTAGGAAAAGGCATTATCTCATCCTCCATCGGTAAATTGCTGCAAGCAAGAGGTTACAAAGTTACAATCCAGAAATTCGACCCGTACATCAACATCGACCCGGGTACACTGAACCCTTACGAACACGGAGAGTGTTACGTAACTGTAGACGGTCACGAAGCCGACCTGGACTTAGGACACTATGAACGCTTTTTAGGTATCCAGACTACCAAAGCCAACAATATCACAACCGGGCGCATCTACAAAAGCGTTATCGACAAAGAACGTCGAGGCGATTATTTAGGAAAAACCATCCAGATAATCCCCCACATCACCGACGAAATCAAACGCAACGTCAAGCTGTTGGGCAATAAATACAAATTCGATTTCGTCATCACCGAAATCGGAGGTACCGTGGGCGACATCGAATCATTGCCCTACCTGGAAAGCATCCGTCAGCTGAAAAGAGAATTAGGTAAAGACGCCTTGTGCGTACACCTTACTTATGTTCCCTACCTGGCTGCTGCCGGCGAACTGAAGACCAAGCCGACCCAGCACTCGGTAAAAGAACTTCAAAGCGTTGGTATCCAGCCCGACATTCTCGTGCTGCGTACCGAACACGAACTGAATGCCAACCTCCGAAGAAAAGTGGCACAGTTCTGCAACGTTGACGAAGAAGCCGTTGTACAAAGCATCGACGCACCTACCATCTACGAAGTTCCTATCCTGATGCAGGCACAGAAGCTCGATGCAACCATTCTGAAGAAGATGGATCTGCCGGTGGGCGATACTCCGGGACTGGGTCCGTGGCGTGCTTTCCTGGAGCGCCGTCACAAAGCCGAGGCAACAGCTCCTCTGCACATAGCCCTGGTCGGCAAATATGACCTGCAGGACGCTTATAAGTCCATCCGCGAAGCCCTGTCACAAGCCGGTACCTACAACGACCGCAAAGTGGAAGTAGACTTCGTAAACAGCGAAAAGCTTACAGACGAAAATGTAGCCGAAGCTCTGAAGGGCAAGGCCGGTGTACTGATCGGACCGGGATTCGGAGAGCGTGGAATCCCCGGCAAGTTTGTAGCCATCAAGTACGCACGTACTCACGACATCCCCACTTTCGGTATCTGCCTGGGCATGCAGTGCATCGCCATCGAGTTTGCCCGTAACGTACTGGGATACGCCGACGCCAACTCACGCGAAATGGACGAAAAGACTCCCCACAATGTCATCGACATCATGGAAGAACAGAAGTCCATCACCAACATGGGAGGCACCATGCGTCTGGGCGCTTACGAATGCGTACTGAAGAAAGGCAGCAAGGCATACGAAGCCTACGGCGAAGAGCACATTCAGGAGCGTCACCGTCACCGCTACGAATTCAACAACCAATATAAGGAAGAATACGAAGCAGCAGGCATGAAGTGTGTGGGCATCAACCCCGAGTCCGACCTGGTAGAAATTGTCGAAATACCTGCACTGAAGTGGTACATCGGCACCCAGTTCCACCCGGAATACAGCAGTACCGTGCTGAAACCGCACCCGCTGTTTGTTTCATTTGTGAAAGCCGCCATCGAAAACGAACGCGAACATGCTGCAAATGAAGATGCGAACGTAGAAAAATGATAACATCATTCATAGAAAAACTTTAAACATACTTTATTGACTACATGGACAAAAATACCATCACAGGTCTGGTTCTGATTGCCATATTACTGGTGGTCTTCAGCTTTCTGAGCCGCCCCAGTAAGGAAGAAATAGCAGCCCAGCAACGCTACTACGACTCCATCGCACAGGTACAACAACGCGAAGCCGATCTGAGAGCCAAAGCCGAAGCCGCACTGGCCAACGAGAAAGAAAAGCAGAGTCTGGACTCTACCAGCCTGTTCTTCAATGCCCGCAAAGGCACAGATACGCAGATTACCATCCAAAACGACGTAGCCCAGATTAGCGTCAGCACCAAAGGCGGACGCATTTCAGCAGCTACATTGAAAGATTGGAAGGAACAGGACAAGACAACTCCCGTCACCCTGTTCAGCGGTGAAGATGCTTCGATGAACTTCCTGTTCTATAACAAGAAGGAGACCATACAGACCGAAGACTATTACTTCACCCCCGTCAATCAGACGGATACAGCCGTAACCATGCGTCTGGCAGCCGATAGTGCAAGCTACATCGACTTCATCTATACCATGCATCCCGAAAGCTACCTGGTCGACTTCAAGATTCAGGCAGTGAACATGGACGGAAAGCTGGCATCAAGCAACAAGTCGGTCGACATCGAATGGTCGCAGCGTGCCCGCCAGATCGAAAAAGGCTATACGTATGAGAACCGCCTGGCCGAACTTACCTACAAAGTAACCGGCGAGAGCACCGACTACCTCTCTCCTTCGAAAAACGACGAGAAAGAGTTGTCCGAACCCCTCGACTGGATTGCTTTCAAGAACCAGTTCTTCTCTACCGTATTCCTTTCCGAATCGAGCTTCGAGAAGAGCAAGCTGACGTCGAAACTGGAAGCACAGGGCAGCGGTTACATCAAGGACTATGCAGCCGAAATGAGCACCGCGTTCGATCCTGCCGGCCAGACACCTACCCAGCTCTACTTCTACTTCGGTCCCAACCACTACAAGACCCTGACCGCCCTCGACAAAGGACGCGATGACAAGTGGGAACTGAACCGTCTGGTCTACCTGGGATGGCCTCTCATCCGCTGGATCAACAAATGGTTCACCATCAACATCTTCGACTGGTTGTCCAGCTGGGGTCTGAGCATGGGTCTCGTACTGCTGTTTATGACGCTCATCGTCAAAGCCGTCGTATTCCCTGCCACGTGGAAGACCTACATGTCATCGGCCAAGATGCGCGTACTGAAGCCGAAAATCGACGAAATCAACAAGAAATATCCCAAGCAGGAAGACGCGATGAAGAAGCAACAGGAAATCATGGGACTCTATAGCCAGTACGGTGTCAGCCCGATGGGTGGCTGCTTGCCGATGCTCATCCAGTTCCCCATCCTGATGGCCTTGTTCCTCTTTGTGCCGAGCGCCATCGAGTTGCGTCAGCAAAGCTTCCTGTGGGCCGACGACCTTTCGACGTACGACGCGTTCATCAACTTCCCGTTCCACATACCGTTCCTGGGCAGCCACCTCAGTCTGTTCTGTCTGCTGATGACGGTTACGAACATCCTGAACACCAAGTACATGATGCAACAGCAGGACACCGGTGCCAATCCGCAGATGGCAGCCATGAAGTGGATGTCCTACCTGATGCCTATCATGTTCCTGTTCATCCTGAACGATTATCCTTCAGGCTTGAACTACTATTACTTCCTCTCCACCCTGATCAGTGTGGCAACCACCATCATCATGCGCAAGATGACCAATGAGGAAGCCCTGCTGGCACAGCTCGAAGCCAACAAGAAGGATCCCCGTAAAATGAAGAAATCGGGATTCGCCGCCCGTCTGGAAGCCATGCAGAAGCAACAGGAAGAACTGATGAGACAACGTCAGAACCAAGGTCGCAAATAAAATATCAGCCAACGGCTGCAAACCGGCAGATACCCTCTCCGCAACTTGCCAGCCCACGTGTCTGAGTGAATGACGCGGACAACATAGATTTTTATCCATCGCCCCTACTACGGGAAACGATGTATCATAAGAATTTGTGTATTCCGCGTCATTCTTATTCTAACCTATTCCAAAAACAATATGAAAACAACCTATCCTACCCACTACACCAACAAGCAAATCTGGCTCATAGCCTATCCCATCCTTATCAGTCTGATCATGGAACAGATGATCGGAATGACCGATACCGCCTTTCTGGGCCGTGTAGGCGAAATCGAACTTGGCGCTTCGGCCATCGCCGGCGTATTCTATACGGTCATCTTCATGGTAGCGTTCGGCTTCAGCATCGGTACCCAGATACTCATCGCCCGGCGCAACGGCGAAGCGAACTACAAAACCATCGGTTCGCTCCTCTACCAGGGCATCTATTTCCAGACCTTCCTGGCAGCCGTCCTGTTCCTGCTCTCCTACTGCTTCTCGCCTATCCTGCTGAAGCACATCATCGAATCGCCGCAAATCTACGAAGCAGCCAACAGCTACCTGCACTGGCGTGTGTTCGGCGCCTTTTTTTCTTTCAGCGCCATCATCTTCCGTGCCTTCTTTCTGGGCACCATGCAGACCAAGACCCTGACGCTGAACTCCATCGTCATGGTCCTGAGCAACATTGTCCTCAACTACATCCTCATCTTCGGCAAGCTGGGCTTCCCCGCGCTGGGCATTGCCGGCGCAGCCATCGGTTCGTCGCTGGCCGAGCTGATATCACTCGTCTTTTTCATCGTCTACACGCGCTACCGCATCGACTGCCCCAAGTACGGCCTCAACCGCATTCCCCGGTTGCAGCTGTCCGTATTGCGCCACATGCTCAACGTCTCTTTCTGGACCATGCTGCAGAACTTCCTGTCCCTGTCCACCTGGTTCCTGTTCTTCCTCTACATCGAGCATCTGGGCGAACGCCCGCTGGCCATTACCAACATCATACGCAGCGTCAGCGGCATCCTCTTCATGGTCATGATGGCCTTCGCATCGACCTGCGGCTCGCTCGTCAGCAACCTGATCGGCGCCGGCCACGCCTCCAGCGTGCACTCCACCATCCGCCAGCACATCCGTCTGGCCTATCTGCTGGTGCTGCCCCTGGCCTTGCTCTTCAGCCTCTTCCCCGAGCTGATACTGGGCATCTACACCGACATTCCCGAGCTGCGTCAGGCCTCCATACCTTCGCTGTGGGTCATGTGTTCCACCTACCTCTTCCTAATCCCCGCTAACGTCTATTTTCAGGCCGTTTCGGGCACAGGTAATACTCGCACCGCCCTCGGCCTCGAACTGTCCGTATTGGTCATCTATGTGGCCTATATCACGTTCATTATTCTCTACCTGCGCCTCGATGTTGCCCTTTGCTGGACTTCAGAGATCGTCTACGCCACTTTCATCTTCCTTTTCTGCTACTACTACATGCACAAAGGAAACTGGATGCTGAAGAAGATTTAAAGGCAGCGATGCCCCCGCGAATCTTGCAATCTTGCAATCTTGCATCCTTCCTCACACACACCCACGCGCACGCACGTACGCGCGCGTATATAAGGTGTGAAGAAGTTAAGGAGTTAAGAAGTTATGGAAGTTATAGAAGTTATCACTCCGCTTTGCTCTGTTAGAAGTGGAAGCCGATAGTCTTGCAAAAGGAGGAAATTGGCAATAGCAAGCCTATTTGTATATTAACACTTTATGTTTTCACCTGCCACCTCCCCTTCCGGGTACTCACCCCCTCTTAACTCCCCCGCTATCGGGCGGGAACAGCCTTCTGATCCTGAAAAGATTATCATGGGCAAGAAGAACTCAACTCCCCCATTATCGGGAGAGAACAACCTTCAGGAAGGAGGAGTGTTTCAAAAACCTTTGTTTGGGCACATCCCTGATAACTTCTTCCCCACTTCTAACTTCTGCAAAGCACCTGCCTCCCCTCCTTCGTGAAAGAGAGGTGCATAATGGGCGGGGTGGTAGGCAACACGACACATTATATACGCGCGCGTACGCATGCGCGTGGGTGTGTGTGAGGAAGGATGCAAGATTGCAAGATTGCAAGATTGCAAGATTCTACTTCCCCAGTTAGGAAAATATTTTTTCCCAGTTGGGAAAAAAAGATTGGGCAGTTAGGGAAAAATGGGAATGGTTTTGCGGCACGCAGGTGAGTAATACAAATGTTGCTTGCGAACGGGGCAAACAGAGAACAGGAGCGAGTCAAACAAAACGAACTACTGTTGATTAAAAGTTTGCTCATAAGATGATATTATTTTTTAACAAATCAACGATTATACATTATATGTAAAAGAAAAGAAAATTCCACGGTTTTCTTTTTTATAGTATTATATTTATTATCTTTGTAAAATGCTATAAGAGTTAAGTAATGGAAAACAATAAACCGAATTAATGAGAGCCTGAAGAAAAGTATCAAAACAAACATGGTTTGCAGCAAACTTAACACGAACTTTGCACTATCCATGAACCATACGTAACTAGCCACAACCAGAATTAGAAGTTCTGTTTGAAATTGGCACTATTCTTCAAGTAACTTCAAGAAGTTTAATAATAAATCAAATATCCAATAAGACATGATTAGAGAAAAACAAATAGAAGAAAACTTTATCAATAAACTGATAGAGTTGAAATATAGTTATCGTCCGGATATTTGCGACAGACACACATTGGAACAAAATTTCCGCAAGAAATTTGAGCGTCTCAATCGTGTCAACCTTTCCGATTCCGAATTTAATCGCCTATTAGAAGAAATTACAAATTCTGATGTTTTTGTTTCTTCTAAGCGTCTTCGTGAGATAAATACGTTTATGCGCGAGGATGGTACTCCCCTGCAATATACATTAGTCAATATCAAAGACTGGTGTAAAAACGAGTATGAGGTAATTAATCAATTGCGAATAAATACCAAGAACAGTTTCCAGCGCTACGATGTAATCCTGCTTATCAATGGATTGCCTGTCGTTCAAGTAGAACTGAAGACATTGGATGTGAGTCCGCGGCGCGCTATGCAGCAGATTGTGGATTACAAGAATGATCCAGGCAATGGTTATGCCAATACCTTGTTGTGCTTTATGCAGCTGTTTATCGTCAGCAACTACTCGAATACATATTATTTCGCCAACAATAATCTTCAGCATTTCAATTTCAATGCCGAAGAGCAATTCTTACCTGTTTACCAATGGGCAAGAGACGACAATAAGAAAGTTTCCTGTCTGGATTCTTTTGCAGAACAATTCCTTCCTAAATGTCATTTAGGCGAAATGATCAGCCGTTACATGGTGCTGATAGCCAGCGAACAGAAGTTACTGATTATGCGCCCCTATCAGATTTATGCCGTAAAAGCCATTGTCAGGTGTATTGAAGAAAACCGAGGGAATGGTTACATTTGGCATACCACAGGAAGCGGCAAGACATTGACTTCCTTCAAAGCTTCTACCTTGTTGAAAGACAACCCGGATATTGAAAAATGTCTGTTTGTAGTGGACCGCAAAGACCTTGACCGCCAAACACGACAGGAGTTCAACCGCTTTCAGGAGAATTGTGTGGAAGAAAATACCAATACCGGCACGTTGGTTCGTCGGATGTTGTCAACCGACTATGCCGACAAAGTGATTGTCACCACTATTCAGAAATTGGGCATTGCATTGGACCCTAAGAATCGGAAGAATTATAAAGAACAGTTGCTGCCATTAAAAGACAGCCGTATTGTCTTTATATTCGATGAATGCCATCGCTCTCAGTTTGGCGACAATCACAAGGCCATAAAGGAATTTTTCCCCCATGCGCAACTTTTTGGCTTCACGGGAACACCTATTTTTGACAAGAATGCGACCTATACGAAAGTCGATGGAGAAACGGCATCTTATAAAACGACAGATGATGTTTTTGAAAAGCAACTGCATGCCTATACCATAACCAATGCCATCGAAGATAAAAATGTACTTCGTTTCCACGTAGATTATTTCAAACCCGACGACAATAACCCACGTAGAGCGGATGGTAGTATCAAGAAGCAGGCTATTGTCGAAACGATTCTGTCCAAGCATGATGCCGCTACCAATCAGAGGCGCTTCAATGCCATTCTTGCCACCTCATCCATTAACGATGCCATCGAATATTACCAGCTGTTCAAGCAGATACAGGAACAGCATAAGCAGGAGGATGAGTCTTTCGAACCGTTGAATGTAACTTGTGTATTCTCTCCACCAGCCGAAGGAAACCCAGACATCAAGCAGATTCAGGAAGACTTGCAGCAGGAAAAGATAGACAACGAGCAGGAACCCGAGAGAAAGAAACAGGCCTTAAAAGAAATCATTGACGATTATAACAGACAATATGGCACCAACTATGTCATCGAAGAGTTTGATTCCTATTACCAGGATGTGCAGCAACGCATCAAGGACCAGAAATATAGCAACAAAGATTATCCGCACCCAAACAAAATAGACATCACCATTGTGGTCGATATGTTGTTGACAGGATTCGATTCGAAGTTCCTCAATACGCTGTATGTGGACAAACGGCTTGTTTATCATCATTTGATACAAGCCTTTTCGCGTACCAACCGTATCCTGAATGATACGAAACCTTACGGCAATATTTTAGACTTCCGTGGACAACAAGATGCAGTGGACGAAGCTATATCAATGTTCTCGGGAAGCGAAAAGGATGTAGCCAGACGGATTTGGCTGGTAGAACCGGCTTCCAGTATTCAGAAAAAATACAAGGAAGCTGTGGCCGGATTACGTAACTATATGCAGTCATATAATCTTGAATTCAACGCCTCCGAGGTGGCCAATTTAAAGGGAGACGAAGCCAAGGTCGGTTTTATCAATCACTTCAAGGATGTGCAACGCTACAAGACGCAGCTCAGTCAATATGTTGACCTCACAGACGTTGCCGATGTATCTGTTGTGTCCGACTCCCAATCCGAATACGGCTTTACAGACGATGATCTGCTTGCTTTCCGAGGTGCTTATCTGAACTTGGCTTACAGCCTGAAGAAAAAGCGGGAAAAAACAACAGAGCCGGTGTCTCCAGAGATTGAAGATTTAGACTTTGAATTTGTACTGTTTGCTTCTGCCATGATTGACTATGACTATATCATGGACCTCATTGCCAAACAATATGGCGGTACCGGCGTTAAGGTAAAACTGACGCGCGAACAGCTGGTGAATCTTGTTTTATCAAACTCCAATCTGATGGACGAGCGCGACGACATCATCGCCTATATCAACAGTCTGGAGGAGGTGAACGGCAAAACGGAGCAGGAAATCAAAGAAGGCTACAATCGTTTTAAAGAAGAAAGGTATGCAAAAGAGATAGCTTCGATTGCCCGTAAATACGAAATCACCACTGAATCATTAAATGATTTCATCCATGGCATAATGGAACGGAAAATTTTCGATGCTGAAAAGTTAAACGATTTGCTTGCTCCGCTCAATCTGGGATGGAAGGCACGGGCTAAGGTTGAATTAGCTTTGATGGCTGATTTGATTCCATTATTAAAACGTAAAGCGGAAGGAGAAGAAATATCAGGACTGTCGGCGTATGAAGAATAAGAATATGGAAAAGGAGAATGAAATAAAGACGGTAGTTCCAGCGTTGAGATTTCCTGCATTTAGAAATACTGAAGGCTGGAAGAATGATATTGTAAATAATTTAGTTGATATAATTATACCTCCTAAAAAAATAGCGTTACAAGAATATTTAAATGAGGGCGATTATCCGATTATTGATCAATCGCAAAAGTATATTAGTGGATGGATTAATGATAAGGATGCAGTATTTAGAGATGTATCCCTAAATAATCCTTTCATTGTATTTGGAGACCATACGTGTATTCTTAAAAAAGTTTCATGTCCATTTGTTCAAGGCGCTGATGGGATCAAGGTTCTAAAATCAAAAGATTCTATTGATGGTAATTTTTTGTACCAAGCGTTGTTAGTGTGCCCTGTAACACAAGAAGAATATAAAAGACATTTTTCTATATTAAAACAAAAAAAAGTATTTTTCCCATCTATTAAATCTGGTGAACAACAAAAAATAGCCGATTGTTTTTCATCCCTTGATGATTTGATTGAAGCAACAGCCCAAAAAGTTAAAGCTTTGGAAAAACATAAAAAAGGGTTGATGCAGCGATTGTTTCCTGCTGAAGGAAAGAATATGCCTGATTTAAGATTTCCTGAATTTCAAGAGAAGAAAGAATGGAAAGAGAAACAACTTGGAAATATTGGTGAAATTATAACTGGTAATACTCCTTCAACTAAAGATATTACTAATTATGGAGGAAATAAATTATTTGTTTCACCCGCAGACATTTCAAATAACCGATATGTCTCAGATACGAAAATTAAACTAACAGATAAAGGATTCTCTGTAGGACGTTATATACCGGCAAACAGTGTATTGTTTGTTTGTATTGGCTCAACTATTGGAAAAGTTGCACAAAACAAATTTGAATGTATCACAAATCAACAAATAAATTCAATTGTTCCTTATGAGGAATATTTATCTGACTTCATATACTCAGTTTTAGAACATAAGGCCTCTCAAATAGCGATGTTAGCAGGTCAACAAGCAGTGCCCATTATCAATAAAACTCTTTTTTCTTCTATTTCTATCTTAGTTCCTCCTCAAAAAGAGGAACAGCAAAAAATCGCCAATTGCCTCTCCTCTCTTGATGAATTAATTGAGGCGACATCTCGAAAAGTAGAAATATTGAAAGAGCATAAGAAAGGATTGATGCAACAATTATTTCCTAAAATCTAATTTTGCAAGAATATGGATTTATCGCAGATAGCCAAACAGATAAAGGATGCTTCAGAAAACATCTTTCTGATTTATGCATTCAATTCAACGGGGAAGACACGTCTTTCCGTTGAATATAAAGAAGCCGCTAGGAATACAGATGGTCGTCAAACAGGTGTTTACTATAACGCTTTTAGTGAAGATTTGTTTGTTTGGGACAATGAACACACGAAGTTGGATATCGTTCCCAGCAGTTTGAACCAATATCATAGCCAACTGAATGAGCGGGATGTTATGGAAAA
Source organism: Bacteroides sp. CAG:633 (assembly GCF_000435115.1). Lineage (NCBI taxonomy): Bacteria > Pseudomonadati > Bacteroidota > Bacteroidia > Bacteroidales > Bacteroidaceae > Bacteroides > Bacteroides sp. CAG:633. The sequence goes on from NZ_FR883127.1 coordinate 10,844, forward strand.
ATTGAAGCCTTACAATCCTAAGTATGATTTTTTGTTCAAATCCTATGATAACCCAGAACAAGGATTTGCTTCCATTTCTTTTTTCATGAAAGGCGATGAAGAGCAACATCCGGTTAAAATTTCCAGAGGAGAAGAACGTATATTTATATGGTGCTTCTTTCTGACCTTGATTGAAGTGGATAGCTGGACGGGAGAGCAAAGCGATTATTTCTTTATTGACGATCCTGTCTCCAGTATGGACGATCATAATATCTTCATCACAGCATTCACTTTGATGAACTTGATAGAAAATCATTATGAAAAGAAGAAAATAATCATCACAACTCATCATATAGGGCTGGCTACCATTCTTAGCGATTGGTTGTCCAAAGGCGAAAAAGCTAACAAGTTTAAACCAACCCGACGGGGTGAGAAAAATAAATATAAGATTTCAATTCTTGAAAAGATTGGAGACCAATACGAGCTATCCAATCCAAGAAATAGTGTTTTACTCTATCACTTAAGAGTTCTGCAAATATTGGATACAGCCATTCAGGAAGATTCTTTGGAAGTATATCACCTTGCTTTATTAAGACAAGTGTTGGAGAATATAGCTTCATTTTTGGGAGTTGGACAATTTCAGTATGTTCTTCAACAAATTGGCTTTACGGAAGAGTCAGGAAGAATGGCTGATATAATCAACGCTTTGACACATCAGAAGGTTTACTATCCACAAGTCGGCGTGATGGTTCCAGATAATAAACAGATTCTTATAGATGTATATAATGCACTAATGGGAAAATATCATTTCGTTTTGCATAATTAAATGTTAATATATGACAGCAATAGAACAACATAAATTAGGAAAAGTCCTTTGGGCGATAGCCGATGCATTGCGCGGCTCCATGATGGCCGATGATTTTCGCGACTATATGCTCTCGTTTATCTTCCTACGCTATCTTTCGGAGCAATATGAAGAGGCTGTGAAGAAAGAGTTGGGAAATGATTATCCGGAAACGCCACAAGAAAGTATAACTAAGTTGAAAGCCAATACTCCTCTACAAATATGGTACGATGAAAATCCTGATGATATAACTGAGTTCGAGCAGCAAATGCGCCGTAAGGCTCATTATGTGATACTACCTAAATATTTGTGGGGAAATATTGTAGAATTAGCTCGTACACAAGATAAGGAATTACTTGATACGCTGGAAAAAGGATTTAAGTATATCGAGGAACAATCGTTCGACAGTTCGTTTCGTGGATTGTTCTCGGAAATCAATCTACATTCCGACAAACTGGGTAAGACATACGAGGAAAGAAACACCATGCTTTGTAAGGTAGTTACGGAAATAGCCACGGGAATTTCGGAGTTTTCTACCTCAACAGATTCATTGGGCGACGCGTATGAGTATCTGATTGGTGAGTTTGCAGCCAACTCCGGACAAAAGGCTGGAGAATTCTATACGCCTCAAATGATATCTTCCATTCTTTCCAAGATTGTGTCATTGGATAGTCAAGACCCAACGACAGGAAAAAAAACAAAGATCGATCGTGTGCTTGATTTTGCGTGCGGTTCCGGCTCTTTGCTCTTGAATGTACGCCACGAAATGGGAAAGCATGGAATCGGGAAAATTTACGGGCAGGAAAAGAACATTACAACCTACAACTTAGCCCGCATGAACATGTTGTTGCACGGAGTCAAGGATACAGAGTTCGAAATACATCATGGAGACTCTTTGCTGAATGATTGGGATATTTTGAACGAAATGAATCCTGCCAAAAAAATGCAGTTTGATGCAATCGTTGCCAATCCTCCTTTCAGTTATCGCTGGGAGCCGACAGAAGAAATGGGGAAGGATTTCCGTTTCAGGAACTACGGCCTTGCACCCAAATCTGCGGCCGATTTTGCATTCCTGCTCCATGGCTTCCACTTCTTACATGAGAACGGAACAATGGCTATCATTCTGCCTCATGGCGTCTTGTTCAGAGGCGGTAAAGAAGAACTGATTCGCAAAAAACTTTTAAATGATGGTAATATTGATGCGGTTATCGGCTTACCTTCTAATCTATTTTATTCAACAGGTATTCCCGTATGCATCTTGGTGCTGAAGAAATGCAAGAAGTATGACGATGTCCTCTTTATTAACGCAAGCTCAAGTGAAAACTTTGAAAAAGGAAAGAGACAGAATACATTACGTAAGGAAGATGTTACAAAGATTGTAGAAACGTACCAGTACAGAAAAGATGTCGAGCGATATTCACGCCGTGTATCCATGTGTGAAATCAAGGACAATGATTACAACCTGAATATCTCCCGCTATGTAAGTACAGCCAAAGAAGAGGCTCTGATTGATTTGTCAGAAATGCATAAACAGCTTGTTGCCATAGATGATAAAATTGAAGATGCCCGGAACAGACATAATGCTTTCTTGAAAGAGTTGGGATTGGATTTAATTTGATTGTAATAGTATGGGCAAAACAGTAACCACCTACCTCATTGACGGCGACCCCAAGGGCACGCAATACTCGTTCATCAGCAACAAGATTTGCCAGATGTTTGTAGTGCCGCGCTCAAACCTGTCTTATCTGAACGAACAGGAAAAGTTACAGAAGCCGGCTTTCTACATATTGATAGGAGAAGATGAAGCGACCAAGCCACAGGCTTATATCGGCGAGACGGAGAATTTCAAGGAACGCGTGAAAGACCACGACAGCAAGAAGGCGTTTTGGCAAAAGGCCCTCATCTTCGTTTCGAAGGACGAGGACATGACGAAGGCAGACGTGCAATATCTGGAGCACAAAGCCATTGCCGAGGCGAAAAAGGCGAATACGTTTGTCCTAAGCGAGAATAAACAGATACCTAAAGCACCCAACTTGCCCGAACATCAGCGGGACGCTATGGACGAGTTTTTCGAGGATATCAAATTCTTGGCTTCCTTTATGGGGTGCAACATCTTCGATATAGCTCAGCCCAAGGAAGAACATTTGTTCTACACGAAAGGGCGCGGATGCAATGCAAGGGGCTATTACCACTCGTCGGGCTTTACTGTTTTGAAGGGCAGTCTTGTAGCAAGCGACAGCGTTCCGTCTTTCCATTGGACGGAGAAGAGGGAGAAAATGATGAAAGAATACGGGGCATTGGATAACAAACATTATGTCCTGACCTCCGACATCACTTTCTCCAGCCCCAGTACGGCAGCTATGTTTTGTCTGGGCAGACCCTCCAACGGTTGGAGTGAATGGAAAGATAAAGACGGAAATACATTAGATGTTGTTTATAGAAAACAATTAGAATAAATATAACAACGTTGACTCTTATATGTTTCCTCTTAATCGTCCTCAATATCCACATACTATCTGCAAAATTAAACAGGATATTTAAGAGTTTAAACAAAGCCCCAGAATTCTTCATTTACCAACATTTGAACTATCCGAATTTTCCGGATAGTTCATTTAACTGTAAATCAGCAGTAGCATTCAAGATTTATCAATTATCCCCTAATCACTGCATCGTAAGTATTCGGCCAACTACAGGTATT